>QNCA01000115.1 GCA_003644325.1 Planctomycetota bacterium | reverse complement strand
TGGCGCTGACCAATCGGCGGCTCGGCAATGTGGAGACGGTCTTCGTCATGGCGAGCGAGGAGTACTCCTACCTGAACTCGGCGCTCATCAAGGAAGTGGCTTCGTTGGGCGGTAGCATCAAGGCGTTCGTCCCGCCCCTCGTCGAGAAGAAACTCAAGGAAAAACTGCGGAACGAACTTCAGGAGAGCGACCTTGTCTGAACATCTCAAGAAGGTGAGAATCCTCACAATCGGCGATATCGTCGGGAGACCCGGTCGCACCCTGATTTCGAGGAAACTGCCCTCCTTGAGGGACAGGATGTCCGTGGACTTCTGCATCGCCAACGGCGAGAACGCCGCCGGCGGCTCCGGCATCACCCCGGAAATCGTTGACGAACTGCTCAAGAGCGGCATAGATGTCATCACCTCCGGCGACCACATCTACAAGCGGAAGGAAATCATCGGGCACATGCGCTCGAACCCACGCCTGCTCCGTCCGGCAAACTACGGCGAGCGCGCCGAGGGCACGGGCTACGGAATCTTCGACCTGCCCGCCGTCGAGAACGCGAAGATAGCCGTGATCAACCTCGTCGGGCGTGTCTTCATGAACCCGTCCGATTGCCCCTTCAAGACCGTTGACGCCATCCTCAAGAGAATCCAGTCGGTGACGGAATTGATAATCGTTGACATGCACGCCGAGGCTACATCCGAGAAGATAGCCATGGGCTGGTATCTGGACGGGCGCGTGACGGCGGTCGTCGGAACACACACCCATGTCCAGACCGCCGACGAGCGAATCCTCCCCGGCGGCACGGCATACATCACCGACCTCGGCATGACGGGTCCGCACGACTCAATCCTCGGCAGGCGCAAGGATCGCGTTCTCGAAGCCATCCTCACGCATATGCCGAAATCGTTCGATGTCGCAAAGGGCGATGTGCGGCTGTGCGGCGCCCTCATCACCGCCGACGTCGTCTCCGGAAAGGCGCTCGAAATAAAACGCGTGCAGGTGGGGTCGCAGGATGAGCCTTGAGCCGAGACAAAGCCTGTTCGACTTTTCTCCAGCCGACGAGGATGCGCGGAAAATCTACACAGTCACCGCGCTCACCCGCGAGATAAAGCGCATCCTCGACGAAGCCTTCCCAGCCGTCTGGGTCGTGGGCGAAATCTCAAACGCGCGACAATACTCCTCCGGTCACATCTACTTCACCCTCAAGGACGAGAACGCCCAGCTCAGCGCCGTCA
Organism: Planctomycetota bacterium; assembly: GCA_003644325.1. Classification (GTDB taxonomy): domain Bacteria; phylum Planctomycetota; class B129-G9; order B129-G9; family B129-G9; genus B129-G9. Next base: position 4,456 of record QNCA01000115.1, on the reverse strand, counting down.
TCTGGCGCGGCGTGGCGCAGCGCTTGAAATTCAAACTGGAAGACGGCATTCAGGTGCTCGCCTTCGGCAGGGTCGAGGTTTACGAGCCGCGCGGGCAGTATCAGCTCATCGTCTCGCGGATAGAGCCGAAGGGTTACGGCGCGTTGCAGTTAGCCTTCGAACAGCTCAAGCGGAGGCTCGCCGCCGAGGGGCTTTTCGACGCCGCGAGAAAGAAACCCTTGCCCCGCTTCCCATCGCGCATCGGCATCGTCACCTCGCCCGACGGCGCAGCCATACGCGACATCCTCAACATCCTCGGTCGCCGCTTCCCGAAACTTTACATCCTCCTCCGTCCCGTGCGCGTTCAGGGCGACGGCGCAGCCGAGGAAATCGCACAGGGCATACGGGACCTGAACAAATGGGGCAACCTCGATGTCATCATCGTCGGGCGCGGCGGCGGAAGCCTCGAAGACCTCTGGGCGTTCAACGAGGAGATAGTCGCGAGGGCGATCGCCAAATCGCGCATACCGATTATCTCCGCCGTCGGTCACGAGATTGACTACACCATCGCCGACTTCGCCGCCGACAGGCGAGCCGCCACGCCCTCCGAAGCCGCCGAGAAGGTCGTGCCCGTGTTGGAGGAAGTGCTCCAGCAGTTGGACGCCTTCGAGCGGAGGTTGCAACTCGCCCTTCAAGCGAAGGCAAACGACATGCGGCAGAGGCTGGAAAGGCTCGCCCAGAGCTACGGGATGCGCCTCCCGCTGGACAGAATCATGCAACTCCAACAGCGGTTGGATGAACTCCAACAGCGCCTCAACATCTCCGCACTGCACGCAACCGAAATCTTCGCGCGCAGGCTCAACGAGCTCGCGGGAAGGCTCGCCTCGCTCGACCCGCACGCCGTGCTCGCCCGCGGCTACTCTATAACCTTCCGAACCGACGACGGCTCAATCATCAGGCGAAGCGACCAGATTGCCGCCGGCGACGGCATAACGACCAAACTTCATAAAGGTTACATAGAATCGGTGGTATCAAAATCCTTGCCGGAACGAGAGGAAAAGAGGGAGAACAAACGGTGAGTGGGGTTCGGTGTGCCCTCGTGACTCTGGTCGTTCTGTTGAACTGCTTTTCGGCGGGAGCCGCGCAACCGCGGGCGGCAGCCGCCGGCGAAAAGCCCGATGAACTAAGCGCCGCGGCTCAGTTTTACCTGCGCCATAACCGAACGGAGGAGGCGCGGAAGGTCATAGCCAAACTGCGCGCCGTCAGCCCGCGCGTGAGGCTCAATGTGAACATAATCATCGCGCGCGAGGCGTTCTTCAGACAACTCCCGCTGGAGGCAAAAAAACTCGTGCTGCCCCTGTCGGGCAATGTCGTGGTAAAGGTCTGGCCCGAGCAGGTCGGTGTAGCGGGGACGAAGGTCGTCGAGGCGTGCGAAAAGACCGAAATCGAGGGGCAGTTGCTCCTCGAATATGTCAGGCGCAGCCGCAACGCCTCCGTCGTGCGCAGTTTCATGTTGAGAAAGCCCCTCGTTCACGGTCAGAGGCTCGAACTGTCCCTCTATCCCGACAGGGTCTTCTCGTCCGTGTTGAGCAAGGAGAAACCGCAAACTCAGCCGAAGCGGCTGCTCATCACCCTCCGCCCTATCGTTGACCGCGACGGTCGAGGCGCCGTAATGATGCTGTACGACGAGCCGATGAAGCCCGAGGTCTTGCCGGTGATGCGGCTTTCCGCCGTGCTCCCGTGGGAGTGCCCGGGAAAGCCCGAAGCCGCCCTCTATCCGCCCACCTTCCATGTCGTTCCCCGCTACAGCGGCTTCGACAGCGGAATACACATCGACAACTCCAATTACCTGCTACTGCACCGAATCGGCACCGTCGCCGAGATGGAATTTGAAGCCGGCGTTCCGGTGCTGAGCCAACTGCCGCTGCTCGGCAAAGCGTTTTCCTCGCGCAGCGTTCGCAAGGAGAATGTCAGCCTCATGATATTGATACAGCCCCGCATCCTTTCGCCGCGAACCTGATTTTTGCACCGTCGGTCCGCGCGACCGCCGGGCACCGTTCCAGCAACCCTACCTTTGGTGCGCCGGAAATGCGGTTTGGTCAATGCCGCAGCGGTCGAAGGCAGTGCAGAATCGGACTCTCCTCTTCGGTTTCAACCGGGTATGCCATTACGAACGCGCCCGTGGCGCTGACGGGGGCTCGAGAGGACGAGTGCTCTCGCCTCGTTCGGCTTCAGAGTGACGGATGTGCCGTCGGGCAATTTCGCCATCTGCTCGCGCTCGGCGTCGTGATTGATGAGGATAACGAGTTGATTGCCGGAATCGTCCTCCCACACGCCCGCCTCGACGAAGCAATTCTGCGTGTCTAACACCTTGCGGCAGCCGAGCGACGACAATAACTCCGACCACCAGCGATAAAGTTTGGGTATGGTGATGTTGTTGGCAATTAGTCCGATGTCAAAGGCGAATGTGATGACCCGTCCGTCTCCAAAACGATTTTCTATGACGGCGGGGGAACCGTCGTCGAATGTGGCGAGCACTCGCGCACCTTCCGCGGGCACAAGAACCGCGCAGCACGGCGCGCGGTCAACCCATTTCCCTTCCCTGACGAGTCCATTGAACTCGCGCAAGGAGATTCTGCCGTACCGGTGCGACCGCACTTCCTCGCGCATCGCCGAACCTCCGCCTTTCACGATGCCGAGCACATCGCCACGGTGGGCAACCGCTCTCGGGTCCTCGAATGAACGCACTGAAGCGCTTTCTCTCTGGTTTCACGAGTAAGCGTAGCTGTTGCAGCCGGGGAATCCCTCGCCGTCCGCGCAGAAGACCGCAACGAGTGTGCCGCCGCTTCGCACATATTGCCGAATCGCATCCTGAATCTCCGGGGCAATGGACAAACTTCCAGCGAGAACGACCACCCTCCGTCCGCGTAGATTCTCCGCCGTCATGTCCCACTCCGTCAGAGGGTAACTGTGGAAGCCCGTCTCGCGAATCAGCGTGTAGATGCCCACCTTCGACTGGCTCCAGTGCCCGGCGAACCTTGCGCTGTTGAAGGCGGCGTCGTGGAAGACGGCGACATCGGGGTAGTGGCGGTAGTGCATCATGTATTTCGAGTTGGCGAGCACCTCCTTCATGACGCGTTGTCCGGCTTTGGCGGTCGGTGTCAGTTGGAGATTGAGGTCTATAAGGGCGGCTGGTTCCCATCTCTCGCCCCATGTGGGGAAGAAGGGGGAATATTCGAATCCGCACGCGCCGTTTGCGATGGCGGTGTAGGCGTTCAAGCGCCATTCCGTCTCGTTCATCGGACCGCGCCTGATGTCCTTGCTGTATGTTTTACCGATGGAGCATCCGCGCGGCAGTGGCAACACACCGAAGTGGGCGTAGATGCCTGTCCATGATTTCTTGCCGATGCCGTAGTCGTTCGGGATTCCCTCGATGGTGAGGTGACCGAAGGCGTAGTTATAGTCCGAGTTGACGAAGCGCGACACAAACACACCGTTAGCCCAGTTAACATACCGCTGGGTAAGAGGGATGCCCGGAGCAATTTTGCGAGTGAAATTGAAGAGCTCCGCAAGGTAACGCGCGTAGCTTTCCGTTACCCAGAGTAGTTTCAGGTAGGAAAGTCTCATCGGGTAGCCGAACTGCTCCTCCGGTTCGTACCAGACCGGCAACGGCACCTCGTCGAAAGTGTTAACTTTTCCGGCGCCGCCGACATAATCGCTGAAGTGGTTGAAGTCATCGCCGAAGCGCTTCCGCAGCCATTGCCGCCAGCTCGCGACGGCTTCGGCGGAGTGGTCGTCCCAGAGGCTTGCGTTATCCTCCTGACTGAAGACAAGTATGGTCGCCTGATCGAGCAGCGGCTTTACCCAGCCCTTCAGCGCTTGCTTGTGAAAGCGCAGCGTGGCGGGCTTGATGAAGGACGCGTAGAACGGTCTCAACTTTCTCGGCTGCTCGCCCTCGGGCGCGAGATGTTCCCTTTCCACCAACCATTTCGGTAGCATCGGATAGCAATGCGCCAGACTTGCGGACAACTTGAACGGCATATCGAACATCTGACACAACCGGAAGTCGTGATAGATGGACGAATCCTTCGGCACCACCACACTTTCCGCACCCTCCCGCCAATAACGGGTGAAGGCGAGCCCCTCGGCATAGTATGTGTTGATTCCGACACGGGCTTGCAGTTCCTGCGAGCCGCTCTGGTGCCCCTTCGCTGCAAAGCTCAAAAACGGCTTACCGCGGTAAAACAGGATGTCGTATCCCTTCCGCGCCTCGACCCGATGAGGATTGGGGCGGAGCTCGACCACCATCCGACCAATTTTGTCGCGATTCGGGGAGAGTTCGCGCGCCTCTTGACGCGTTCCGAATCTTCCATCGCCCCTGACGACCAGACCCGTCCAATTGGTGCCTTTCGCCCCTCTCCGCCGGGCTATGAGCCGAACGAGCACCCTCTCGCCACGCGGCAAGGTAAGGCTCTTC
>QNCA01000114.1 GCA_003644325.1 Planctomycetota bacterium | reverse complement strand
CTATTGCCTGCCTTATCGTCTCTATCTGCCGCGATGAGCCGCTCCACGCGGAATTGGCCATTCTTAAAAGGTAGGCTGTAAGGGTCTGGTCGAATTTGATTGCTTCCTCTATCTCGTCAATGCCCGCTTCGGGATCGCCCGCCACTTCCGCCAGCCGCCTTATCGATGCAGGCATCGGCTTGAGAACGGTGATGTCCTGCGCTATGTCAATTATATCCGTCATGTTTTTCATAATTCTATCTCCCGGCCGTTTACACTCAGCCGCACCTGGCCGCTTCCGATTTCCAGGTACATTGTGCGCGATACGTTTCCGCCCACTTCCTCGGCGGCAATCATGATTCCGTTCTTCCAGAACAGTTTTCGCATCGTCACATAGTTTCTTTTCCCTATTGCGAAGAAGTCGTTCTTGTCCCGCATCTGCGCGCCGCCCGCCACCTTTACCACCAGCCTTTCCTTGTTGGCTCCGGCCGCATACAATGCCTTGAAGAACAGGGGCAGGCCGGTATCAACGAACATCATGGGACTTGACTTCGCCTTTTCCGGATTGACGCTGCTGACGGGCAGCATTACGTGGAAAAGCCCGCCCACGTTGGCCGCGGAGTCATAAGCGGCAATGCCCAGGCAACTGCCCAGACCATGCGTGATTATCTGGTCACCGGGTGTCCCGGATATTTTATAGTCGGCTACTCCTACTACATGTTTCACTGTTGATTCCCCGCTAAAGTTTCCTTCTTGTATTCATTCCGCTCGTGCCTTTTCATACACGGTAGGCTTAATATATTTGAACTGGTGCTTGATTCCCGTCAGGCTTTCCGAATGTCCGATAAAGAGAGTTCCGCCTTTATTCAGTTTTTCATAATATCTGTTCACAAGCCTGCTCTGGGTGGGTTTGTCGAAATATATCATCGTGTTACGGCAAAATATCACGTCGAACTTTCCTCTCATCGGCCAATCCTCCAGCAGGTTCAGCCTCGCAAAGGCCACCAATTTCCTGATCTCCGGCTTCACCTTGTACCTTCGAGGTTTTTTCGGAACGATACAATCAAAATATAACTGCCGCACGGCGGGCGGCACGGTCTTCAGCCGCGTCTCTTCATATTCGCCGCGCTTGCCGGTTTCCAGCATGCGCGTGTTGATGTCCGTGGCCAGTACGGCGGCATCCCAGCGGTCAAGGTCCTCTATTTCCCGTTTCATCACTATCGCTATAGTATAAGGCTCCTCTCCGGAGGAACACGCCGCGGACCATATCCTCAGCCGCCTGTGCGCATCCCGTCCTCTTTCAGAAACCAACCTGGGAATTATCACCTTGGACAAGTGATCGAAATGCTGCGGCTCGCGGAAGAAACTGGTCAGGTTGGTCGATATCGCGTCCAGCATATCAATCACTTCCTGGGGATTGCCCGCGAGATACTCCAGGTATTCGTCGAAGGCGCTCATTCCCAGGATGCGCAGTCGCTTGCTCAACCGGGAATTGGCGAGTTGCTTCTTGCCGACATGCAGGTTAATCCCGCATATCTCGTAGACAAGAGAACTGATCTTCTCGAATTGCTTATCCGTTAAAACCGGTGTGGTTAGCAGCGTTCCCACCGTATCCTCCTTAATGTGCCGGAAGCAGGGCTTCGGGGCATCACGGTCGCCGCCGTGATGCCCCTTATGCCTTATTACACGTCATCAAAACTTGCTGAGCACCTCTTCCTCCTCTTCCATCGGAATTACTTCCTCGGGCTTGGGAGAATGTTTAGGTGTCTCTTTAGGCGGTGTTTTGGCTTCCGGCTTCCAGGCTTTCGCGGGCTTGGTCGTCGCGTTAGCGTTTACGGCCTTTTTGCGCGGGGCCGTGGCAGCCGCTGTCGCGTTCTGGGCCGTGGCAGCCGCTGTCGCGTTCTGGGCCATGGCAGCCGCGCCGCCCACCAGGGCTTGGAGTTCCCGCACCATGCCGCTGAGTTGCTCGGCCTGGGCGTTCAACTGTTCGCTGGCGGCCGCGGACTCCTCGGCGTTGGCGGCGTTTTGCTGCGTCACCTGGTCCATCTGCGTTACCGCTACGTTTATCTGCTCAATGCCCTGCGCCTGCTCGTTGCTGGCGGCGGCTATCTCGCCTACCAGTTCGTCAACCTTGCGCACACCCGTGGTAATATCTTCGAGCGACTTCGCGACCTCGGCGGCGATGCTCACACCGTTTTCGGAATTCTTAACAGATTCCTCAATAAGGTCGGATGTGCTCTTGGCGGCCTCGGCACTACGCTGGGCGAGGTTGCGCACCTCTTCGGCGACAACGGCAAAGCCCTTGCCCGCCTCGCCGGCGCGCGCCGCTTCAACGGCGGCGTTCAGCGCCAGCAGGTTCGTCTGGAAGGCTATTTCGTCGATGGTCTTGATGATCTTCGATGTCTCATTCGATGACTTCCTGATGTCATCAATGGCCGAGGTCATCTTTTGCATCGCCTCGTTGCCTTTATCCGCGCCGACACGCGCGTCCTGGGCCAGAGTGTTGGCCTGCTGGGCGTTGGCGGCGTTCTGCTTGGTCATTGAGGCCATCTCTTCCAGCGAAGAACTTGTCTCCTCAATGCTCGCGGCCTGTTCGCTGGCGCCCTCGGCCAGTGACTGGCTGGCCCCGGAGACCTGGGCCGAGGCGGAGGATGTCTGCTCCGCGCCGGAGGACAGATTGTCGATGATGCGGTTCAGCGGCCCGGTGATGCCGCGCGTGATGACGAGGGCAAGTATCACGGCCAGAACAACGCACACGGCCAGCGTGCCGATGATCATCATCGTCGCCGAGGCGGCAACGCTGCTCATGGTTTCCTGAGCCTCTTTATTCAAAGTAGCGCTGATATTTGTCACTTCCCGTGCCGATACCACCATCTTGTTAAGGTAATCGTCCTGTTCGGTTTTCGCCTTGTGGTATCCGTTGACTGCGCCTTCGTACTCATTAAGTGCCTTTTCCACCTCCGCGACGGCCTTTTGGATTTCTACATCCTTAACAATGGCCTTGAGGTGGGCCAGGCCTTGATTACCCCGCACGTTGGCGAGTTCGGCCTGCAGGTCATCCCACCCGGTGCCGTCGATCACGTACTGTTTTTCGTGCTTGCGGCACTCCAGCATGTATTTTATTATCCGGTTGGCGGTATCGGCAACGTCGAGCAACCGCTTGTTTTCCGCTTCGGCCTTTTCCTTGCTGACGAACTGCCGGGTCTCTTCATAGAGTTTCTTCATCTCATTGAAGGCGGGAAGGAGCTGTTCGTTGTAAACGCGTTCTTTCTCTTCCTTCGTGGCGGCATTATTGATGGCCTCCGCCGCCTGGTGCAGTTTCGCGTGCGGTTCTTCCCAGCGCGCTATCTGGGCCGCGAGTTCGCGGTTGTCACCGACCATCTTGGCCCGTTCGTCGGAGTAAAACCACTTGCCGAACTCACACTGGTGCGGGTCGACCTCCACATCGGCGTTTGTCCCGCTGATGACCGCCTCCTGTACAACGGCCATCCACGTAAGGTGGTCCCGCCACTTGTTCTGAAGGAAGTCGGCCAGGGCCCTGCCCTCGGTTATATGCTTTTTCAGGAGGGCCTTTGCGGGCTGGCGCAGACCTTCATCGCACTTACTCTGGATAAGCCTCGCCATCTCCCTGCAGGTGTCGAGGCTGTCCTGTTTTGCGTGTTCCGTTTCTCTGACAAGATGACAGTACGATTCATATTCGGCGAGCGCATCCTCCGTCTTGGTCAGTTCCGAGATATGGCGCTGGTTTGTAGTCGCTTCTTTTGCGGCGTCAAGTTTTTCCTTCAAGGCCGCAACTTCTTCGACAAGTTTCTCCTCCGCGTTTTTATCATCGCCCTTTGCCTTTTTCCATTTTCGGATGATGAAGTTTTTTTCCTGCTGGCGGCATGCGGCCATATTGTCAAGGATGTTGGCGGCGGCCTCCGCCTCTTTACCCGCGCTGACTATCTGATTCGCCGAATACCATCCCATAATCCCCACGACAACTCCCAGCATGGTGATTATGGCAAAACCGCCGGCGATCTTGGTGCCTACTTTCATATTCTTGAACATCTCTCTTCTCCTGTAAAATGGTTCCTATTACACTCCGACAAAACGTACCGTTACTTCAATTACCGGCTACCGCTGCATGACCCGTTTGGAATGGCCGTGATTTACTTGGTGACATCCGCCAGGCTGGCCAGATCCTCCGCATTCAGGACCCTGCCGATGTCCAGGAGCATCTTGACCTTGCCCTGGGCCTTGCCGATGCCCAGGATGTAGTCGGTATTGACGGTAACGCCGAATGAGGGGGCGTCTTCGATGTCCCCGCCGGCGATATCCAGCACCTCGGATACCTTGTCGACCACTATTCCCATTTCCACGCCTTCAACGTCAACGACGATGATACATGTCTCGTCGGTACGCTCGGCCTCCTGCATGCCGAACTTCAGCCGGAGGTCGATTACCGGGATGACCTTGCCGCGAAGGTTGATGACGCCCTTGATGAACTCGGGAGTGCGCGGCACGGGGGTGATATCCATCACTCCGATGATCTCGCGCACCTTGAGTATTTCAAGGCCGTATTCCTCCTCAGCCAGGACGAAGGTCAGGTATTTGCCCGCCCTTTCATCTATCTTCGTTTCCCTTACAACAGATTCCTGTTCCGCCATGGTTCTTCTCTCCTAAAAATTGGAAAAATGACTTTAATCCTTTGCGAAACGGTTACCCCTCCGCCGTGTCGAGTAACACTTGTTTGTGGTCAGCCGGTCTACGCACTGTTCAATGCCAGGTCAAGCAGTCCCGCCACATCCAGAATCAGGCCCACATGGCCGTCGCCGAGTATCGCGCCTCCCGATATGCCCCTGATGTTTCCGAACGTCTTGCCGAGAGACTTGATGACTATCTGCTGTTGACCGATTATTTCATCTATCATAAGAGCGCAGCGCCTGTTGTCGCTTTCAACGACGACGAGCAGCGATTTATTGAAGTCCTCATGGGCTTCCTTCACGTTAAACAGCCTGTGCAGCCTGACAATGGGTATCAGTTCGCCTCGGAGCATTACCATCTCGCCCTTCTGCGCCACCGTGGATACGGCGCCTTCTTCCGGCTGGAACGCCTGGTTGATGCTGGCTGTCGATACGATGTAAATATCCCGGCCCACACGCAGCAGCATTCCGTCGATGATGGCCAGTGTCAGCGGCAGCCGCACTGTAAAGGTGGTTCCCTTTCCTTTTTCTGATGCTATTTCCTGTTTGCCGCGAAGGGATTCAATGTTGCGCCGCACCACGTCCATGCCCACGCCTCGGCCCGATACGTCCGTGACCACCTCCGCGGTGGAGAAGCCCGCCCCCATTATAAGATTGAAAACTTCAGAGTCCGGCGGCTCCCTGCCGGGTTCGATAATGCCCTTCTCTATCGCCTTCTTTAGTATCTTATCCCTGTCCAGCCCCTTGCCGTCGTCGATGATTTCTATAACGACGTTCCCGGCGGCATGGTAGGCGCGGAGTGTAACCGTGCCGGTTTCCGGCTTGCCTGCGGCCATGCGTTCTTCCCGCGACTCGATGCCGTGGTCTACCGCGTTGCGCATCATGTGGACCAGCGGGTCGTTTATGGCTTCCACCATGTTGCGGTCGATTTCCGTGTCTTCCCCTTCGGTTACGAAGTTTATCGCCTTGCCGGATTTCCTCGCGAGGTCGCGCACCAGCCGGGCCATCTTCTGGAACGTG
>QNCA01000113.1 GCA_003644325.1 Planctomycetota bacterium | reverse complement strand
GTCGGCGGAGGATTTGCGGAAGATCGGTACGGCCCTCTCCCGTCGTGAGGGCCTGGAGTAAATTTCGCTTGACCCGCCGCGGCTGGTTTTGCTATGTAGTTCACGCTGAGGAAAGGGATTTTCGCTTCTTGCCGGAAGGCGATATTTTAACGAGGGAAACCGCATGAATCGTCACATTGCGCTTTTGGCGGCATGTTGCATTGTTATGTGCGCTGCCGGTTGCATAACGATGGAGGACGCCGACGGGAAGGGTAGCCGCAAACTGATAGCGCCGTTGCTGACCGTGGTCGGCACCCGCACGGATGACAAGGGCAACGAGTCGCGAACCGTCACGATAATCCCGCTGGCGACGAGCAAACGCACCACGTCTCGCGCCGACGGCGTGGTGATAGAGCGCACCACGGTGACGCCCCTGCTTTCTTCCTGGGAGAAGCGCACCGATGCCACGGGGTATGAAAGGAAGGAAGTATTCGTCGCCCCCCTCCTGCTGGTTTACAAGCGGGAAACGGGCTTCGATACGGCGGAAGGCGTCGTGATTCCCGGCGAGGCCGGCAGCAGGCAGGACATGCAATCGGCCGTCGCCCTTTCGGGGTTTCACCGCAAGGACGAGCACGGGGTGGTTTCCTCCTGGGGGTACATCAACCTGTTGATGAGTTTTTCGCGTTCCGGGGACAAACGCACGATTAGACTGTTCCACATCATACCCATTCCGCCCTGGCATTTGCGCGAGGAGATACCCCGCCCCGATTGAACGCAGGCCCTGCTTTTCTCCGCGCCCTTTCAAACTCCGAGGAGCCGCAGCAGGAAGTACCACGCCACGCCCACTCCCATCAATACCGCGGACGACGGGATGAGATAGCGGTAGGTGGGAATGACACCGGCCCTGAAGTAGCCCCGACCGAGCACCAGGCACAGGTGCGCCGGCGACACCATTACCGCCACGAATCCCGCGCAATAAGCCAGCACGGCGTAGGCGAGTTTATGGGGGTCGTCGATTACCAGCGGTATAATCAGGGGGAATGATATGGATACGAAGGCCACGGTTATGCCGGTGATAAGGCCGATGATAAACGGCACACCGACTATGACGAACATCTCCATCCCATGAAGCCTGAAGAAGTCCGCGGCCTCTCTCGCCGCATCGCTGTGTGAGATAATCCCGCCGAACGCCACGATGCCCAGCACCATGAGCGACATCTTCCACGCCGAACTACGCTTGATGAAGAAATCAACCACGTCCCTGGGACTCATCTTGTTCGCCACGAGCACATAAGCGATGCTTACAAGCAGCGCTATCAGCAGCGGCAAACGTGCACAGAGGGTTTTCAACTGCGCCGTCCACATTTCGCTTTCCAGAGATACGTCGGACTTCAGCATATTCGCCGCCGGCTGCAGTCCCGCAAAGATTGCAACCACGATTACTATCGGCATGCCCACGACGAACAGCCGCCATATCCTCTCCGCCCATGCGCGGCTCAAGGGCTGGTGAGGGGGCTTTCGCAACCCATGCGGGAAGAGGAGCAGAAACCCGACCAGCACCATAAAGAGCGTGAGGGGAAACTGGAAACCGATGACCCGCGCCAGCGTCAAGTTCATTTTGCCCAGTTGTTCCTGGTATGCCAACACGCCCGGATAGAGCGGCCAGCAGAATTCCCAGATATGCCGGAACCAGTGGTTTATGGCGGTCTTGCGCGCGGGGTCCAGGTCCAACCGGCTGCTTGCCTCACGTACCATAGGGGCGCTGAATATGGCTCCGCCCGGCATGGGCAGCATGCCGATGATGGCCGGAAGGGTCGCCAGGCGCCTGCGGCCCGAACCCATCACGTCGCCCACGCGCTCGACTATATGCTTCAGGTGGCCGCTCTTCTCCATCAGGTGGCTTAAAAGAACGACGAAAATGACGAGCAGCAGGAAACACAAGGCGTTTGCCGAGACCGCTACTCTAAGCAGTATGTCGAAGAACTCACCGGGCGGCATCTGGAAAAGGAGTCCCGTCAGCGCGGCGCCCGCCAGCAGGGCCAGTCCGAGGTTCACCCGCAGTTTGAGCAACAGCAGTATGATGACAAGCAGTATTATGGCAAGTTTGATTATTGCAGGCATTTCACATTAGTTGATTACAGAGCGACGGTCGGATTTGCAGGAAAGGCCGCGCATTATACGGATATTCGGCGGAAACGCAACGTCACCTTACGAAGAGGGTGCATGTAAGAGTTTTGGAAGGGCCACGCCGATGATTGTCACCATTACGAAGCCGTCCCCGATGTGTCGGGGGCGGATCGTAGATGGTGACGTCACCGCACCAAGCAGTCGCCTAGAATTCTTGCACGCTTCCTTGCGAAGGGGGGATGTGGCAATACCGCGCCCTGATGTGGGAATGCAGACGGAAACACACCGGTTCCAGGTCTGCACTCAGGATGCGGGAGACGGGTGTGGCTGTGGTGAGGCCGGCCCCGTGTCGATGGTGTCCGGGCGCTCGCCGTCAAGCATCTGGATGTAGCGAAGTATGGAGATGAGTTGCGCGTTGTCGATAGCGCCCTGTTCCAGCAGTATCATTCCCATTAACTTGTGTTCTCCGCGCCTGCGCAGGCTGCGCTGCCTGCAAAGCGCCCTGCGAATGTCGCTTCGCGCGCAGAAACCCTTTCTAACCGCTATTTCGCCGAAAAGTTCACGGTCGGTCATCCGTCGCCTCCACGTTGTTAAAGACGAACTTCATAACGGCGGCGATTTACGGATTTTCGGGGATGCCCACCGAACTTCATACCGACGGGTTTGGCATACACCCGGTTTTCGGCGGTTAGATGGTCGGATTTATAGACTCTCGATTTCTCGCGTTCCGATTACCACCGGGAGCAGGGACCGGCGCGTCGCGCGATTTCACCTACTCCTTTAATCTTCTTCGGAAATATTCGATGGTTTTCTTTAGCCCTTCCTCGCGGCTGACGCGCGGTTCCCAGCCGAGTTTCTCCCGGGCCTTCTCTATGTCGGGCTGGCGGACCTTCGGGTCGTCGGCGGGCAGCGGCCTGTGGACTATCCTGCTTTTCGAGCCGACCATCCGGATTACTTCTTCCGCCACTTCACCTATCGTGACCTCGTTGGGGTTGCCGATGTTGACCGGTTCATGGAGGTCGGAGTTCAACAGGCGATGAATTCCATCAACCAGGTCTGTAACGAAGCAGAACGAGCGGGTCTGCGTGCCGTCGCCGTAAACGGTGACGTCTTCGCCGCAGATGGCCTGCGAGATGAAGTTAGGCAGCGCGCGGCCGTCCTTGACGCGCATGCGTGGGCCGTACGTATTGAATATGCGGACTATCTTGGTGTCGATGCCGTGCGCACGGTGGTAGGCCATCGTTATCGCCTCGGCGAAACGCTTGGCTTCGTCATAGACGCCGCGCGGGCCTACCGGGTTCACGTTGCCCCAGTATTCTTCTTTCTGGGGATGGACCAGCGGGTCGCCGTAGACCTCGCTGGTGGAGGCGATGAGAAAGCGGGCGCCCTTTTCCTTGGCCAAACCCAGCGCCTTGTGCGTGCCCATGCTGCCGACCTTCAGCGTGTGAATGGGGTGCTCTAGGTAATCAATCGGACTGGCGGGAGAGGCGAAGTGCAGGATATTGTCCACCTTGCCTTCTATATATATATAGTTGGTGACGTCGAACTTGTAAAACTGGAAGTCTTCGTTCCCAATCAGGTGGGCAATGTTGTCCGTGGAGCCTGTCAGGAGATTATCCAGGCAGGTTACCCGGTGACCTTCCTTGAGGAGCCTCTCGCAGAGATGCGACCCCAGAAAGCCCGCGCCACCGGTGACTATCGTATGCTGCTTGCTCTCAGACACGGCGCATCCTCCAGTATCGTTGCTTCGGGGAAACCATGAAATCGGCCGCCGCAGCGACCCGTCAGGTCAAGTTAAACACCGCAATATACGGCAGGTTTCGGTACATGCCGTCGCAGTCCAGCCCGTATCCCACCACGAACAGGTCCTCTATCTCAAAGCCGACATAATCGGGCTTCACGTCGATGTTGCGCTCCTTTTTCTTGCGCAGGAGCACGCAGGTCTTCAGAGAGGCCGGTTCCATGGCCTGAATCTCGCCGATGACCGCCGAGAGCGTGCCGCCCGTATCCAGGATGTCGTCTATGAGCAGGACATGCTTGCCGTGAACATCTTCGGAAAAAGTTTTCAAAACCTTGAGTTCGCCCGGGGCCACGGCCCTGCCGGCGTATGACGACACGCTGACCGTGTCGATGCGCATCGGCAGGTTCATCTTTCGCACCAGGTCCGCCAGGAAAATCACGCTGCCCGAGAGGACGGAAACCACCACCAGGTCCCCGCCCGGGTGGTCGTGTTCCAGCCGGTGGGCGAGTTCCGCGACGCGCACTTCGATCTTTTCGGCCGATATCAGCGGCTCAAGCGAATTTCTGGGACTCATTTCCGTCCTTTCTTGATTGAAGAAACTGCGTTGCCGCCTTTTCGCGCGAATCTTCTTGCCCCGGTCCTGTTTCGCCGGCCTGCCTCGAGCATCCGGGCGGCACACTTGACGGCTTCAACCATTGCCCCGGGATCCGCCCTGCCGGTGCCCGCTACGTCAAACGCCGTGCCGTGTCCGGGCGAGGTCCTGACTATCGGCAGGCCCAGCGTCACGTTCACCGCCGTCTCGAACGCGAGCGTCTTCAGCGGGGCAAGACCCTGGTCATGATACATTGCAACGACCGCGTCAAACTCCCCGGAGAGCGCCCTGTGAAACGCGGTGTCCCCGGCGACCGGCCCCGCACACTCGACGCCGTGTCTTCCCGCCAGTCGCACTGCGGGGGCTACGGTCTCGCGGTCGCTGCGCGTCCACGGGGCGTCTTCGGCGGGGTGCGGGTTCAGACCGCATGTGACTATCCGCGGCCTCCTTATCCTGAAATACTGTCGCAGGGCTCTGTCAAAGGTAAGAATGGTATGGAGGACCGTTTCAACGGTTACAAGGCGAGGCACGTCTTTCAGGGCGCAATGTGTGGTTACCAGCGCCACTCTCAACCCTCCGCCGAGCATCATCATCACCGGTCCCTTGACGCCGAACGCGCGGCCGAGGTACTCCGTCTGGCCCGTGAAATCGTGATGTGATGCCCGCGCCGCTTCCTTGCTCAGCGGCGCAGTAACGACGGCGTCGATTTTTCCGGACACGGCGTCGGCGATTGCCGCGTCCAGGTACTCGAGCGCGGCGCGACCGCCTTCTCTGCAAGCCCTGGCACGGGGCGGCCCCTTGAAAGATTTCAGGTCCACCAGCGAAACCCGCGTGGCGGCCCCCGGCGGCACAATGTGCCGTCGAACCACGACATCGAGCACCTCCCTGTCGCCGTAAACGACCAGGTTCGCCGCATCCCAGCGATTCTCCCTGAGAACTTTCAATGCCCTTAGCGTCACTTCCGGTCCGATGCCGCAGGGATCTCCTATACTAATTGCGATGGTCGATTTTTTCATGATTCTCCAAATATCGGGGGCGGCCCGTCGCCGTCACGTGCCCCGCTGGCAGGGTTTTAACTGGCCCCCTGCTTGCCGGCGGTTTCTTTCAGAGCAGAGCAGATTTGCTCCGCCGCCTTTTTGCCCGAGAGCAGCATCCCGCCGAAGATTGGTCCCATGCGCGGGCCGCTGAATACGGCACAGACGCTCATGCCCGACACCCAGAGCCCCGGGTACACCTCGCCGGTATCGTCCACCACGAACCG
>QNCA01000112.1 GCA_003644325.1 Planctomycetota bacterium | reverse complement strand
TCTGCTGTTTCACAACACCTTACGGTGACAGTCACCAATCTACGATCCGTTCCGACAAGGTCGGAACGGCTCCGTAATTGGTGACAGTCACCGAGGTTAACAAAAACTCAGTCAACTTGAGTTATTGAGTTCTCTTTCTTTTTTGTCTCTTTAGCGACATCGTATTCGAGTTCTTCCTTCATCTTCTCGGCGCTCGGTCTCTTGCCGCCCAGGACCATGAAGATAGCGCCGGGCAGGCTCCAGGCCGTTCTCGTCAGATTAAAGAGCACCCCCATCATTGCCGCCTGGTTCAGCGGCACGCCCACCGTGGCCAGCAGGCCCTGGTACGACCTCTCCCCCACGCCCCATCCCGACAGGGAGATAGGTATCGACATTATCATGAAGACAATCGGCAGGAATATGAAGTACTTCTCCCAGGCCAACTCGACGCCTATGGCGCCGCCGAATACGATGTTAGCGCTGACGGAGACGGTGTGGACCACAAAGGAAATCAGAAGGGCAACCAGCATGGCGACCTTATGAGAGCGAAAGAGATATACCGCCTGGTCAATCTCCCTGAGTATCCGTTTTACTCCCTCAAAGGGGATTTTCCTGACAATGCGGTTCAGGCGCAGGATGCCCCTGATACGGCGGCTGAAGAGGGCAATCCCCCCCACTGCCACGCCGGCCAGAAAGGCCAGCACGACTATCGCCGGCCCCTGAAACCTGGGATCACCGAGGTTTATCAGTATCATTATGCCGGACAAGGAGGCGAGCGCCACGATACCGATGAGTCGGTCCACGAAGACCGTGGTAACGCCGGCGGTCTTCTTCTCCGTTTCCCGGGTGACGTAGTAGGCCTTTGCCAAATCTCCGCCGGTCAGCCCGGGCATGACATTGTTGAAGAAGTAGCCGAGGAAAGAGAGATGGAACACGCGCCGGAGCGAAATCCGCATCCCCTGCGCCCGCAGAAGAATGTACCAGCGTATCGTGCCGAGGATGTTGACCAGGCCGTAGTAAACCACGCCCAATAGTAGAAGGGTAAGGCTGGTGGTCGCGATTATCGCGAACAGGCCGCGCTGGTAGTACAGCCGCTCGCCGTCCCTGCCGCTGTCTCCCTTCGCCGGCTCAACGTCCGCTATCGGTATCGCGCGCGCGCGCCCGTTTTCTTCTATTACTATTTCCTCTTCGGTTTGGCTCAGTACCTTGCCGCGGATCTCCGTCCCATCTTTCAGGGTCACCTTGTCGTGAAACTCCAGGCTCGTGAAGACCCACGCCAGCAGCCCCACGCTCACGACAATCCTCGCTACGGTAAAAAGTGTTTTCTTGCTCGGCACTAATCCAGCACCTCAAGGTACCAGTCTCCCCGCTCGAAAATCCAGTAGGTAACCTGTCTCCCGACATCTCCGTCGGAGGTGGTTATCTTGGCCGCCAGGCGCTTCATTTTCAATTCGCTGCTCACGTCTCCGATTTCAACATGCCGCAACCGGCACGCCTGCACCGCGGCCTTGAATGCGCCGAGTCCGGGGTCGTTGGCGCGAAAGTTATGCGAGAGAAATTTCCGCGCGGTCTCGAAATCCCCGCGCACCCACGCGCTGTAGAATGCCCCCGCCCTGCGGTACAGGCGCGCGTCGCTCCTGTAGGAGGGCTGCGTGCCCGCGCAGGATGCGCCCAGGCACAGCAGCAACAATGCGCCGACCAGACGGCGTTTCATCTTCCGCCCGCCAGTTGATGAATGTCCAGCGCGTCGTAAAGCACATTCCTGAGATTCTTCAGCGGTATCATGTTATCGCCGTCCGAGGGCGCGGACTTTGGCCTCGGATGTGTTTCCATGAAGAGCGCGTCGCAGCCGACCGCCACGGCGGCGCGCGCCAGCGCGGGTGCGTACCTGCCGCGCCCGCCGCTGCGCCCGCCCCTGCCGCCGGGCCGCTGCACGCTGTGCGTCGCATCGAAGACCACCGGGCAGCCCAGCGCCCGCATCTGCGGCAGCGACGTGAAATCGACCACGAGATTGTTGTAGCCGAATGTCGTGCCCCGCTCGGTTAGAAGAATCTTCTTGTTGCCCGTGCTCTCTATCTTGGCCACCACGTTCGCCATCTCCCCGGGAGACATGAACTGGCCCTTTTTCACGTTGACCGGCTTTCCCGTGCGACCCGCCGCCACGAGCAAATCGGTCTGGCGGCAAAGAAACGCCGGTATCTGCAGGAGGTCCAGCACCTTCGCGGCCAGCCCCGCCTGCTCCGGCAGGTGTACGTCCGACGTCACCGGCAGGCCGAAACGCTTCTTCACTTCGGCCAGTATGGACAGGCCGCGCTTCAGACCCACGCCCCGGAACGAGTCGATGGAGGAGCGGTTGGCCTTGTCGAACGATGCCTTGAATATAATGGGTATCCCGACGTCACGCTCTATGGCCGCCAGCGCTTCGGCTATGCCCAGGCAACTCTTGCGGTCCTCTATGACACAGGGCCCGCAGATGGCCACCAGGCCGCCCTTCCCCACCACGACGTCTTTCGTAATCTCGACACTTCTGATTTTCTTCACGGAGATTCTCCCGTCACGCCGGATCGACCACCACACAGACGCTCTTCGGCAGCACCCTTATCTCCAGGGGCAGGTATCCTGCGAAGTCCCCGTCCACCTGGTAAGGCACCTCGTGCGCTGAGGTCATCCTGATTTCTCTCCCGCGCAGGAGGAGCAGGTTCTCGCCGTGCACCCTGTTCAGCAGGCACGACTGCGCCAGGTAGCCCAGGATTCGCACGCGCCGCCACGTATTCATTATCAGGACGTCCAACGCCCCGTCGTCGGCCCGAGCCTCCGGCGCCAGCCTTATCGGCCCGCCATACGTGCTCACGTTGCTCACCTCGGCGAATGTCGCGTCCTCTTCGACCCTCTCCCCGTCTATCTCCACGCTGAACTTCGGGAAGCGGTAATGCAGCATGGTCCGGAAAAGGGGCAGCACGTAGGACATCACGCTCAGGCGGCCGTTCCTGGCCTCGCACACCTTGCGCCCCACTTCCCCGTCGAGGCCCGCCCCGGCGAAGAGCAGGCCGCGCTCGCCGTTCACCTCGAAACTGTCCAGCATGCGCGTCCGCATGGATTCAATCCTGCGAACCGCCGCTTCCACATCGGCGCTCTGGCCAAACTCCTTCGTGAGGCAGTTGGCGGTCCCCACCGGCACCACGCATATCGGGGTGGGGTGACCGTTCAGGCCGTTGACCACCTCGCTGATAGTGCCGTCGCCGCCGAGAATTACAAACACCGATACGCCATCGCCGCCCCCCGTACGGGCGGCCTCCCTCGCGTCACCCTTCTTTCCCGTCATCACGACATCGGTCTCGTAGCCCAGGCCTTCCACCGCCCTCCGTACGGGCGGCAGCAGCGCCTCTCCCCTGCCGCCGCCGGAGATGGGATTGACTATCAGCCTTGCCAATCTTTGCGGCATTGCGCCAACCTCTTCATGTCAGTGACTGTCACCGTCGCTCCGACACACACCCTTGGATGCGGATGTGCGTAAAGTTTGGGGAGAAACTATTCGGGGGGCATAAGCCGCCAGGGTCGGACCGCATTCTACCCTTTGGACCCTGGCGGGTCCTCAAGGCGAAGACCCGGAACGGACAAGCTGGCCGCTCCTTCGGAGCGTCTGCGCTCCGTAAATAGGTCTGACCCAGCCTGCCCGTATGGGTCGCTCGTGCTATCTACCCCCCAACTTTACGTGCCCCCCGGATGCTCTCAGGGGGGATTATGCTTGATTTCTCGTTCAGATATGCTATAAGCGCCATGAAATGCGCTCGTAGCTCAATTGGATAGAGTAGCGGCCTACGAAGCCGAAGGTTGCAGGTTCGAGTCCTGCCGGGCGCGCTTATTCCAACCAGGGACGGCACGGTTCGCCGTGCCTTTTTTATGGTTCTTCACCGATTTTCGGGAAGCGGGCAAATCACTGCAAGGCGACAGTCACCTTATACGATCCGCCCTCGATAAATCGAGGCCGGCTCCGTAAAGGTGACAGTCACCATTGCTCGCCTACCGACATCTTTGAAGCGCATCCCCGTCTTCCCCGGAATCGAGTGAAGAACCTTTTTTATCGCGATCGGCCCCGGGGCTACTTCCCGGATTCCGTCTCGAACGGGTAGGCGGCCAGGCCGCCTTCGAACGTCTTCACGTCCTCGAAGCCGGCGTGGTCCAGTATCAACTGGACGCAGTAGGCGCTTTTTCCCCTGTTGCATATGGTCACTATGGGTTTATCTTTCGGCAAGTCGCCGGTCTTCTTTCGGATTTCGCCCCACGGGATCAGGCGTGATCCCGGGATGTGTTTCTCGGCGTACATCTCCTCGTTGCGCACGTCGATGAGTTCGACCTCCCCCCGTTCGTCCAGCATCTTTTTCATCTCCAGAGGCGAGATGACGTTCAGTTTGCCGGCCAACTTGTTGCGCATGGTATTGGCGGCGGTAATCGTGCTGCTCATCGCGGGCGAGAACGGCGGGGCGTATGCGAAGTCCATGTTCGCCAGGTCGTCCACCGTCGCCTTCATCGTGATTGCCGCCACGAGTATGTCTATCGGTTTGTCCACCACTCCCCTGCCGACAACCTGCCCGCCGAGGACGCGGCGCGTCTTTCTGTCGGCCACGAGTTTGGTCACGATAACTTCAAAACCCGGAATGTAACCCGCCCTGTCGGTTTCCGGCACGAGCACCGTCTCCACGTCGTAGCCCTCCGCCCTGGCGGCCTTCGCCGTCAGGCCGGTGGTCGCCAGGTTCATCTCAAAGACCTTCACCACGGAACTGCCCAGGACCCCGGGGAAGGTTTCCCTGCCGCCGCAGGCGTTTATTGCGGCCACGCGGCCCATCTTGTTCGCCGTTGAGCCCAGCGGTATCCAGACCTGTCGACCCGTTACCACGTGCGTCGTCTCCGCGCAGTCGCCGGCGGCATAAATGTCCGGGACGCTTGTCTGCATCCTGTTGTCCACCTTGATCGCGCCCGATTCGCCGAGTTCAATCCCCGCCGTTTTTGCCAGTTCGGTATTCGGGCGCACGCCGACAGACCAGAGAATCATGTCTGCCTCTATCATGTCGCCGTTTTCCAACTCGGCATGACTCACTTCGCCCGCGTCATTCCCGTGGAATCTGACGACCTTTTGGCCGGTGTAAACGGTGACGCCCTTTTCCTTGAGGTGGTTCTGTACCATGATGGCGATTTCTTCGTCAAAGCGCGGGCAGATGTGCTCCAGCGCCTCGACGATGGATACCCTGACCCCGCGCTCCACCAGATTTTCCGCCACCTCCAATCCGATGTATCCCCCGCCGACGATTACGGCGTTTTTCACGCGGCCACTGTCAACCAGCGACTTTATGGCCTCGCCGTCGCCGATCGTGCGCAACGTGAAAATGTTCTTGATATCGATACCCCCGAGGGGCGGGCTGAACGGTGAAGAGCCGGTAGCCAGGATAAGGACGTCATAAGCGAATTCCTTCTCGCTGCCTTCGCGAAGATCTTTGGCCAGCACCGTCTTATGTTCGGCGTTGATGCTCAGTGCGCGGTGCTCCGTGAGTATCTCGACGTCGTTTCGGGCGGCGAACTGGGCGACCTGCATGACCTCCAGTTGTCCGCGCTCCATGCGGGAGCCGATGAAGTACGGCAGCCCGCAACCGGCATAAGAGATGTACCGCTCATCAGTGATAATGGTAATGTCCGCTTCGGGCGACTCGCGCCTGCACTTTGCCGCGGCCTTTGTGCCAGCGGCCACTCCACCTATTATTAGAATTCTTCTTTTGGCCATG
>QNCA01000111.1 GCA_003644325.1 Planctomycetota bacterium | reverse complement strand
GGCTCACGAGATTCCGCCCGTTCCGGGTCCTCGCCCTGAGGACCCGTCAGGGTCCGAACGGGTAGTTAGTGACAGTCACCGAGGTTAGCAAAAGTCAGTCAACTTGAGTAGTTAGTAGTATCTGCGGTTCCGATTAAGTTCCCCCGCTTCGCTTACGGGCACGGCGCTTACAGGCGCAGTAGGCGAGTAGGAGAGGGACAGAAAAATAGCATAGTAGGCAGTAGGAGAGTAGGAAAGGGGAAAACAGGGACTGAATTGCTTGTCCCGAGCCGGGCGAGGGGGAACGGATAGGGCGGTATTCCTTTGCCACTTTGCCACTTTGTTACTTGTGAACCGTGGGAGTTGAACCGTGACCGAAGAAATGATGAAGAAAATCGAGGAAATCGAAGGCATCCGCGCCCGCATCATGAAGGGCGGCGGGGATAAGGCCCTCGAAAAGCAGAAGGCGAGAGGCAAGATGACCGCCCGCGAACGTATCGCTTATCTTTGCGATGAGGGGACGTTCTGCGAATATGACCTCTTCGCAAAACATTTAGGCAGGGACTACGGCCTGGACAAGAAGGAAGTCCCCGCCGACGGCGTGGTGACCGGCTTCGGGAAAATCAACGGCCGCGGCGCATTCATCTATTCAGAGGATTTTACGGTAATCGCAGGCACGTTTGGCGAGATGCACGGGAGAAAAATCTCCAAGACCGTCGACCTCGCCTGCCGGATGGGCTACCCGCTCATCGGAATAAACGACTCGGGCGGGGCGCGCGTAACCGAGGAGATGGGCGCGCTCAGCCAGTACGGGCAACTCTTCTTCCGCCACGTGCGCGCCTCCGGCGTGGTGCCGCAGATTGCGCTCGTCATGGGGCCCGTCGCGGGGGGACAGGCCTACTCCCCCGCGCTGATGGACTTCATCTTCATGGTGGAGAAGACATCCTACATGTTTATCGCCGGGCCGCCGCTGGTCAAGGCGGTCGTCTTCGAGGACGTTACCGTTGAGGACCTCGGCGGGCCGCATGTGCACGCGGAAATAAGCGGCGTGAGCGACCTCACCACGAAGAACGACGCGGACTGCCTCGAACACACCAAGGAGTTGCTCTCATACCTGCCGCTCAACAACAAGGAGAGGGCGCCCTATGTCGAGCCGAAGGACGACCCCAATCGCACCGAC
The DNA here is from genome assembly GCA_003644325.1 of Planctomycetota bacterium. Lineage (GTDB taxonomy): Bacteria > Planctomycetota > B129-G9 > B129-G9 > B129-G9 > B129-G9. The sequence continues at coordinate 4,596 of QNCA01000111.1, read as the reverse complement.
GAAGAACTGGCAAGAATTATCCCGACCGACCCGAACAAGTCTTACGACATGCACGATGTGATATATCGCATCGTGGATGACGGCAAGTTTTTCGAAATCAAGCGCGAGTATGCGAAGAACATGATAATCGGTTTTGCGCGGATGGACGGCCACGTGGTCGGCATCGTCGCCAGCAACCCGGCGGTGATGGCCGGCTGCCTCGACTTCAAGTCCAGCGACAAAGGCTCGCGCTTCATCCGTTTCTGCAACGCCTTCAACATCCCGCTCATAAATTTGCAGGACGTGCCGGCGTACCTCATCGGCTCCAAGAGCGAACGCGACGGCATCATCCGCCACGGCGCGAAGATGCTGTACGCCTACGCCGAGGCGACCGTGCCGAAGATTACCATAGTCCTCAGAAAGGCATACGCCGGCGGCTACCTGGCCATGTGCAGCAAGGACCTGGGCGCGGACTTCCTCTTCGAGTTGCCCACGGCGGAGATATGCCTGATGGGACCTTCGGGAGCGGTGAACATTCTTTTCAGGAAAGAGATGAAGGCGGCCGAAAACCCCGAGGAAGTGCGACAGAAACGCCTGAAGGAATTTTACGAGAAGTTCGTGAACCCGCTTTATTCCGCGGGATTGCAGCACGTGGACGACATCATCGACCCGCGCCGCATGCGGCCCGTGCTTATCAGTGCGCTGGAGATAACGCGCAATAAAATAGACACACTGCCGGAGAAAAAACACGGCATAACACCGGTGTGATGTTTAGGCGAAAGTACAGGTGACAGGTGAAAGGTGAGAGAAGCAGGAAAGTAGGGAGTAGGAGAGGGAAAATATGTTTCAGGTTTCGGGTTTCCCCGCTACGCTCGGGACTTCGCAGGTTTCAGGTTTCAAGTAACTCAAGTTGGCTGACTTTTTGTTAACATCGGTGACTGTCACCGTAAGGCCCAGCAAAATGGAAACTTATAGTCAAACATCCGGCATTGCCCGGCAAAAGTCAGTCAACTTGAGTAAAACAGAAACTTATGACCATGCACCCGGCATTGCCCGGAAAAAGGCAGTCAACTTGAGAAGTAAGGTCACAGGTTACCGGTATTCAGTCTTCAGTCTTCGGTCTCCTGTTGCCCGCCGCCCGGTGAGCGGAGCGAACATAGGGTTGCCCGTTTCTTCCGACTTCTGGCTAAACAATGATTGATAACGAACTACTTTGGGACGGCATAAAAGTTTTCATCTTTGGATTCGGCGGCGTGTTTGTTAACATGACCATACTCTTCGCCATTCTAAAACTGATTGGCGGGGCGGTACCCACGATCGAGAAAAGGCGAAACAATGGGAAAGGCTAAAGAACTCAAGTTGACTGACTTTTGTTAACCTCGGTGACTGTCACCGTAAGGTGTTGTGAAACAGCAGATTATAATCAAGTACCTACCATCATCCAGAAAAAGTCAGTCAACTTGAGTAAAGAAGCAGGCAGCAGGAAGTAAGCAAGTAGGAGAGGCTTCCGACTTTATAATCTGAAGTCCGCAATCCGGCTTCAAAGATTATACCACTTTGTTGGTTTGCCACTGAGTGAAAAAAGCGGCCAAGGGCCGCCGGGCCTTGCCCGATTTTATACTTTTTATGAACTTTGAGGAGAAAGCGGACCATGGCTGAAACCGACGTAATAGCGCCTATGGTGGGAAAGATCATTGCAGTTCATGTAAAACCCGGGGATAGCATAAAAGAGAACGACCCACTTGTGACCCTGGAAGCGATGAAGATGGAGATGCCCGTTCCCGCCCCGCAGGCGGGAACCATTAAGGAAGTCTATGTCTCGGAGGGTGACGTTGTGGAAAGCGATACGATTCTTGTAACCATTGAATAGCCGTTCAGGGGGAAAAGGGATTGCAGGAGTTCCTCAGACTGCTGGACAAACTTGTGCACATGACGGGCGCCGCCAATCTGACGGTGGGCAATTTCGTCATGCTTGCAATCGGCCTGGGTCTGATATTCCTGGCCATCAAGAGAAACCTGGAGCCGTACGAACTCCTCCCCATCGGCTTCGGCATCCTTCTGGCCAACCTGCCGCTGACGCGCCTCATGCCCGAGAACGTCGCCGCGGTGGAAGTGTTCAAGAACGGCGATTTTTTCGGCGGCATCCAGCAGTACGGCGTCCTGGGCGTTTTCTACTACTTCGGCCTCTACTACTGGAACATCCTGCCGCCGCTCATCTTCATCTGCATCGGGGCGATGACCGACTTCGGCCCGCTCATTGCCAACCCGCGCATGCTGCTGCTGGGGGCGGCGGCGCAGATCGGCGTCTTCATCGCGTTCTTCGGCGCGCTCTTCCTCGGTTTCAATCTGCCCGAGGCCTGTTCCATCGGCATTATAGGCGGCGCGGACGGCCCGACCACCATTTATACGAGCGCCAAACTGGCGCGCCACATACTGCCCGTTACCGCCGCTATCGCCTATATCTATATGGCCACCGTCGCCTTCATCCAGCCGCCCATCATGCGGCTGCTTACCACGAAAGAAGAACGCAAAATCAGAATGAAGCAGCTCCGCCACGTCTCAAAGGCCGAGAAAGTAATCTTCCCCGCCGCCGGCGCGGTCATCATCATCCTGCTCGTCCCGCTCAGCGCGCCGCTCATCGGCATGTTCATGTTCGGCAACCTCATCCGCGAATCCGGCGTTGTGAAGCGCCTCACCCACGCCGCGCAGAACGAACTGATGAACATCGTCACCATCATCCTGATGCTCTGCGTCGGCATCTCGATGTCGGCTGAAACCATGCTCAAGTGGGAGACGCTGAAGGTGCTGTGCCTCGGGCTGGTGGCGTTTGCGATGGGCACCGCGGGCGGGATACTCCTGGCGAAGATAATGAATTTCTTCTCGAAAAATAAAATCAATCCGCTCATCGGCTCCGCCGGCGTCTCCGCCGTGCCGATGGCAGCCAGAATGTCACAGATAGTCGGCCAGGAGGAAGACCCCCGCAACTTCCTCTTGATGCATGCCATGGGCCCGAATGTCGCCGGCGTCATCGGCTCCGCCATCGCCGCCGGCATGTTCCTCACCCTCATGGACGCCATGGGCCGGGTGTGATATGGCTCTTCCCCGATTTTCGGGGAAGCAGGCAAATTGCCGCCCATACAGGCGGCCCGTAGGGACCGCAAGGTGACAGTCACCATCTACGAGCCGGCCCCCGACTGCGTCGGGGTCTGCGCTCCGTAATGGTGACAGTCACCTTGCACCTATGCCCTGACTTTTCTCCGAACGATGGCGGCCATGCCGGCGACCGCGGCGCCGATAAGGATAATCGTGCCCGGCTCGGGGACTACGTCCAGGCCGTAGTAAAGTGTGCCGAAGTCCTCGACATCGCCCGAGGCGCCGAACTTGCTGTCGATGCCGCCGTCGTCTGCTATGTTGCTGCTCAGTTGCACATAGATGGCGTATTCGTGGCCCACCTCCGCGTCGAACCACCATTCAAAGTAGCCCATCCCGTCGTTAAACGTGACGTTGCCCAGCGAGAATTCGGGGTTCGTGGCCAGTGCGTTATTCGCCGGGTTATCGGACGATATATCTTGCAGCAACGGTTCCTGGAGTTCGATAAGGTCGAGTATGTAGTCGAGGTCGTCCTCGTAGAGGCGCGTTCTGAAGTTGTTCATGAAATCGTCAACCTCGGGTATCCAGCCGCCGCGACCGGAACCGGCGCCCGAAATCGCATCGGGGTCCGTAGCGTCGTACTGCTCGGGACGCGCGGGGTCGTCGAATACCAGGTTTATCAGGTGGCCGTCCTCGTCCACTACCAGGTCCGGGTTGGCGGTCGTCAGGTCAAACAGCCCTTCCGGGCGGGTATCCTGGACCAAGCCGCCGTATGTGGCGAAATTGACGAATCTGTCGTCCTCATCGAAAGAACCGCCGTAGTCATGGTTGTTCCACATCGCCAAATCCGTCTCAATCCAGAACCTTGTGCGGACGGTTTCCATGTTGGGGTTAGTGTCCTCGATCTTGAACGTTAGGTATGCGTCGGCGGTGGCCTCGGCGTAACTGCGCACGGGGTCGTTGCCCGGTCTTGAGGACTGGATTTTGCCGCGGATTTTCAGCGCGCCCACGCCCCCGTCCATGCCGCCGTTGATAAGTCCGCCGCGCCCGTTCGTCGCCGACCCGTCGGAGATGGCTTCCGCATAAAGGATTGCGTCGTTGTAGGACACGCCGGGACCGCTGTTGCCGTTGATATCACCGGCAAAGCGCAGGTCGGCCTTGGCGTTTATAAAGGCGGTCGGATTATCGGTTTTTGTCAGTTCTATCTCTTCATACGTATGGTCAAACTCGCCGAGATTGCTGTAATACAGCACCGCGCCGAACTTCGGCACCTCGGGGTCGTTGACGTACTGTATGCTGGGCAGGGCGTATGCGCCGGTCGCGCAAAGCACAACTGCCAGGGCGAACGCGGTTGTAACTGACGCGGCGACGGTTTTACTCTTCATGGCAAATCACCTCGTTTGTTGATGAGCGGTATGCGCAAAATTTCTGCTCACCTTCTCTATATCTCTAGACACACCAAAGGATGGGAAAGTCTCGCAAATTTTCAAATTTTTCGCGTTTTTTTGTGCCCGGCTGACGAATTTC
>QNCA01000110.1 GCA_003644325.1 Planctomycetota bacterium | reverse complement strand
GAGCACGGCATTTCGCCGGGTTCCGCCGGAGCAAGGGAGCCGCTCCAGCCGAAACTGAGGGTGGCCGAGGGTGAGATCCGCCCCCAGCGCGAGGTATCACTCGAAATCGGGGTGGGTGACAAGGTGCGTAACGTGGAGCGGTGATTCACGTCTATGGGGCGCCGCGCCCCGAAATGGCGCTTCACGCCACAATCGATATAAGCCTTTGCCAAAAGCATGCTTGCAAAATATTCCCGTTCCAGCGGGGATTTTCTTCCCATCATCGGCACATCTACAGCGCACCCGCCGAAATTCTCACTTTTTCTAAGTGCCGGTCCGCCGTGATATTACGAGCAATTTAATCATGCCGCATCTGAATCTCCGCTATGGCACCAATCTTGCTGTAATAGGGGTGATTTCGTGAGAACGTGAGAAGAGAGTCGGAAGAAACCGGGCAACACCATGAACGAACCCCAAAAATGCCGGCGATGCGGGAAGTATGACGACATACCGACTCATCAGTATGTCAAGTTCGACCAGAAGTTGCACTACCTTTGCAGGGATTGCTGGGAGACCTTCAGGTCGTGGATGATGAACGGGAACAAAACCCTTAACGGAAACGACAAAAAGGCCGGCAGGTCTAGAACAACATAAAATATATTGGGACTGAGGCCTACCGGCCTTATTGACGACCAAGAGCGCATGCTCCTTTCTCTTTCCTCTGTAAGGGATGCCCTGACCGGCATCCCTTATTTATTTTACTCAAGTTGACTGAGTTTTTGTTAACCTCGGTGACTGTCACCAATTACGGAGCCGTTCCGCCCTTGTCGGAACGGATCGTAGATTGATGCCTGTCACCGTAAGGCCCGGCAAAATGGAAACTTATAGTCAAACATCCGGCATTGACCGGAAAAAGTCGGTCAACTTGAGTATTTTATTTGCTCCTTACGCGGAGAATGACCGACCGGGACTTGGACCGCCCGCCCCGAGGCCTGCCGAGAGGGGCTTATGCCCATCCCCATTGTCAAGACCGGTTTTGGTTCTGAGTTAAGGTGGATGGCGGAAGGAACTGTCGTTGCGACGGAAGGAGCCCCGAAGGGCGACCGGAGTTGCGCCGGCAGGGGCGAATTTCGATTCGCCTATTGCCTACTTGCCTGCTTGCCTGCTTGCCTGCTACGCAGTACCGGCGGCGTGAAATTACGTGGAGGCTGGCATGAAAGAGGGCGCCTACAGTTCGCGCTTGATCTTATCGATGCGGTAGGCCTCGATGGTGTCGCCTTCCTTGACGTCGTCGTAGCCGGCCAGTTTGATGCCGCACTCGTAGCCCTTTTCGACCTCGCGTACGTCGTCCTTGAACCGGCGGAGGCCCTCGATTTTGCCCTCGTACACGATGATGCCGTCGCGGATGAGCCGCGCGTTTGCGGCGCGCTCGATTTTCCCTTCGCTGACCTGGCAACCGGCAACGGTGCCGACGCGCGATATCTTGATGGACTGTTTGACGACGGCGCTGCCGAGCGATACTTCCTTCTTCTCGGGTTCCAGCATGCCGCTCATTGCAGCCTTCACGGTGTCGATGAGGTCGTAGATGACGTGGAAGAGGCGGATATCGACCTTCTTTTCTTCGGCGAGTTTGCGGGTCGCGGCGTCGGGCACGACCTGGAAGCCTATGATCACGGCGTCCGATGCGTCGGCCAATGTCACGTCGGATTCGCTGATGCCTCCGACGGCGGCGTGCAGGAATCTTACCCGGACTTCGGATGTGGACAGTTCGTTGAGCGATTTTTGTATGGCCTCGATGGAGCCTTGGACGTCGGCCTTGAGGATTACGGGCAGTTCCCTGACCCGACCCTGCGCGATGCGGTCGAAGAGGTTCTCCAGGGTCACGTGTTCTTCCACGCCGCGACTGATAAGGGCGGTCTGACGGTGGCGGCGGGTGCGCGCGAGCGCAATCCGGCGGGCCTTCTGGAGGTCGTCGATGACGACGAACCTGTCGCCGGCGCGGGGGACTTCCGACAGGCCGGTAACCGCCACGGGCGTGGCGGGGCCGCTTTCGCGCACGTGCTTGCCCTTGTCGTCCTGCATCGTGCGCACCTTGCCGTAGGCGGAGCCGGCGACGACGACGTCACCCTGCCTGAGTGTCCCATCCGCCACGAGGAGGGTGGCCACGATGCCGTGTTCGTCGGTGAGTTTCGCTTCGAGCACGGTGCCGTGGGCGTTGGTGTTGGGATTGCCCTTGAGTTCCAGCAGGTCGGCCTGCAGGACGAGCATCTCCAGCAGTTCGTCTATCCCGTCGCCCCTGAGGGCGGAGACCTCCACGCAAATGGTATCGCCGCCCCATTCTTCGGGGTTGAGGCCGGCGGCGGCGAGTTGTTGTTTGGTTTTTAGCGTGTTTGCGTTGGCCTTGTCAATTTTGTTCAGCGCGACGACCATCGGCACGCCGGCGGCGCGCGCGTGGTTGATGGCCTCGGTGGTCTGGGGCATCACGCCGTCATCGACCGCGACGACCAGCACGACCATGTCGGTGACATTCGCGCCGCGCGCACGCATCTCGGTAAATGCCTCATGGCCGGGGGTGTCCAGGAAGACGAGATTACGGCCGTTCTTGGTTACAACGTGGGCGCCGATGTGCTGGGTGATACCGCCGGCTTCGCCTTTCGCGACGCTGGTCAGGCGGATGCGGTCGAGCAGCGAGGTCTTCCCGTGGTCGACGTGGCCGAGGAATGTGATCACCGGGGAGCGAGGTTCCATGTCCTCGGGCTTGTTTTCCGTGATATATTCCGCGATGGTTTCCTCGACGTCCTTGGCCTTCTTGACAGTGATTTCCTTGTCGAACTCCGCGCCTATCAACTCGATTAGTTCCTCGTCGAGGTAATCATTGATGCGGATCATAACGTTGTTCAACATCATGCGCCTGATGATGTCGCTGGACTTGACGGCCATTTTCGCGGCGAGGGTCTTGACGGTCGCGGGCAGTTCGACCTCAAACTGGTCGGGCACGGCCACGACGCGAGTCTGAACTTGCCCGGTCTTTTTGCGACGATCCCGCCGCGCGCGGTCGAGCGGCACTCGTTCCTTGAGAAACGGTATTTTCTGCCGCGATACGATTCTTTGCTTTGGGAAGGTTTTGATAAAGCGTCGCTCGCGTTTGGGTTCACGCAGCCCGGAAGGAGCCGGCTTCGGGGTGGCGCGCAGTTTCGCCGTTCGCACGGACGAGGTGCGCGGCGGTCGAACGGCACGCGGCCCGCGCGGCGGCCGGGCGGTGCGCGTCGTACCTGTGGGGGCGGCCGGTCCGAGTTTCACTTCTTTCCGCGAAGGCAGGTCTATGCGGCCCAGTTTAACCGCGCCGCGCCTGGTCTTACGAGGCGCGACGCCCTTCTCGCGTCGCTCCGTGACCCGGGCGGCTGTCTCCGCCGCTCCGCCCGGCGGCCGTTCCCCGACCTCTGCCTCCCTGAGCCGGGCAGCGGCCTGTTCCGCGGCGATGGGTGGAGCCTCGGGCGCTTCCTCGGCGGGCGCGCTTACCGGCGTTGCGGGGATTTCTTCCGCTACCGGCGGCTCCTCGACGGCCGCCGCGGCTTCGCCCTCCGCGGGCTTTTCCTTTTTCGTCCCGGCCTTTTTCTTTGCCACTTTCCTCTTAACTGCCTTCTTCTTGGCGACCTTCTTCTTGACGACTTTCTTCTTGGCGACCTTCTTCTTGGCGACCTTTTTCTTGGCGACGGTCTTGCGTTTCTTGACCGCTTTCTTCTTGCGGACGGTCTTGCGGCGTTTCGGCTTACGTTTCTTTATCTTTTCTTTCTCTGCGCGTTCGGCTGCCTGAGCCGCCTCCCAGTTGGCGTCGTTTGCATAAAACTTCCGTATCTTCTTTACCATGTCGTCGCTGACAATGCTCATGTGGTTGGCCACTTTGTAGCCCATCAGCTCCAACTGGTCCATAATGGTCTTATTGCCTAGTTCCAGCTCCTTGGCCAGCATGTATACGCGAACGTTCACTTAGTATCGTTCTCCTGCGGTTCGGCGCTCTGTAAGTCTTTCCGCCGGGGCCCCGGCGCGGGGGCGGCTTCGTCGGCTGCCGGGATTTCTTCGCCGGACGGCACGGCGTCCTCGGCGGTTTCGGGTTTTTCTTCCCCTGCGGTTTCGGCGTCCTCGGCGGCTTCGAGATTTTCTTCCACAGCGGTTTCGACGCCCCCGACCTCATCGGCGGCGCTATCTTCCGCCTGTTCTTCTTCGGGAGGGGCTTCTACGTCGATTTCGCCTTTTTTGCGGTCAGGCACGACGGGCTGGACCGCCTTCACGCTGCCGTCGTCCAGATGCCGCCTGAGCGCCTGCAACATGCCGTCGGCCTGTTTCTGTTCGATGCCGACGGTGGCCGCCAGGGTCTCGGCCCCGCGCGTCAGCAGGTCCTTTACCGACATGTAGCCCGACGACGCGATGAGGTTCGCGGTTTCGTCGGGTATCTCGGGAGCCTGGCGGAGGGTGGCCAGCAGCGCCTCGGCGACGGCCTGACGCTCTTCCTCGCTGATTATGTCGAGTTGCCAGCCGCTGAGTTTCGAGGCCAGCCTCACGTTCTGCCCGCGCTTGCCGATGGCCAGCGACAACTGGTCGCTGGCGACGATGACGCGCGCGACGCGGGCTTCCTCATCCATTTCCAGGCTGGAAATTTCGGCCGGCTTGAGGGCGTTGACTATAAGGTTTGCGGGCTGGTCGTCCCACTGGATTATGTCCACCTTCTCGCCGTTCAGTTCGCTGACGACGTTTCTTATGCGGGAGCCCCGAACCCCTACGCACGCCCCGACGCAGTCGATACGGGGGTCCATGCTCTCTATTGCGATCTTCGTGCGGTAGCCCGGGTTCCTGGCTATCGCCCTGACGACCACGAGATTCTCGACTATCTCGGGGACTTCCAGTTCGAACAATTTTATGATGAACTCCGGGTCCGTGCGGCTGAGGATTATGCGCACCTTGGAGCCGTCCTTCCGGACGTCGGTCACGAGTGCGCGAATCCTGTCTCCGGGGCGATATGAGTCGCCGGGTATGAGGTCCCTGCGCGACAGCACGCCCTCGACCCTGCCGAGGTTTGCTATCATGTTTCCGCCTTCGTACCTCTGGACCTGTCCGGTGATGATTGTGTTCTTGCGGTCCTCGAAGTCGTCGTAAATCACGTTGCTTTCGGCCTCGCGGATCTTTTGTATCATCATCTGCTTGGCCGACTGGGCTGCGATCCTGCCCAGTTCCTCGGGGTCTATGAGACGGTCCTCCTCGTAGGCGGTAAGGGCGCCGGTCTCCCGGTCCACGACCACCCTTATCTCGGCGTCTCTGCCGTAGTGTTTCTTTGTGGCCGAGGCAACGGCAGCCTCTATGCCCTGAAATATCACCTCCTTGTCGATGTCCTTCTCACGGTGCAGGACCTCAACGATTCTGAGTAGGTCGCCGTTCATACGTTCCTCGCCGCCGTCTCGTTATGGAATGGAAAGCCGCCTCAAGTGCGGCTTTCCGGGCACGTCGAAATAATGCTAAACACTGATGTAAACGCGAATAATTACATATTCCAACCCCTTTGCATCAGTCCCGGCTGCCCGGGCGGACCGCTACGGGCCCGCCAGCGCGCACAAGCGAACGGGGTTTTTGACCATATCATAAAATCAAGTGGACAGAAGCCCACTCATTAAACTTTTGCTGCAACTCACAATATTTCTGTATCTCTGTAATGTATTATACTCCCCCGCACAACACTGTCAAGCGAAAATCCGCCCCGGCGTGGGAAGGACCCCGGACATCGTACCCCCTTTGGTCTGCGCGCAATGAGCAGGGGGACGATGAAACTG
>QNCA01000109.1 GCA_003644325.1 Planctomycetota bacterium | reverse complement strand
TTTGCGGAGGGAAGGTCTCGGTCGATTGAAGAGTTTCTGGTATGGCCAACTTTCCGCCGTCGTCGAACCGGTTGCCGGCGTGCTGGGCGCCGTGCTGGTCATATCGATGACGGCTATCCTGCCTTACGCGCTGGCCTTTGCGGCCGGGGCAATGATCTTTGTGGTGGCGGAGGAGCTGCTCCCCGAGTCGCAGCGAGGGGGCAATGTAGATTTGGCGACCGCGGGCGTTATCGTCGGCTTCGCGGTCATGATGACGTTGGACGTGGCGCTGAGATAAGCGAATAAACGGGACTTGATTTAGATTTTACCGGAGAGAGAAAGTGCAAGTCCTTGTGCCGGGTTCGAGTCCGTTTCAGTCCCTGTTCCAGGAGCGAGACAGGTCAACAACGGAATGCCGACGCGAAAGCAGATAAAGTTCATCGAGCGCAATCGTGGCCGGATGTCCGCGGCAAAGATGGCGGCGCGCCTGGGCGTGCGCAAGGCCGAGGTCAACGAGGTCCTGCGGCGCAAAGGCCCGCCGCAAGGGCGGCCCGCCGAGCCTCTCTTCAGAATGCCGCGCGTTAAACCGGTGTGGCGCTTTGCCGGTGCGGCGCTGATTGCGACTGCCGCGCTGATTGCATACTCAAACTCCTTCACGGGCGAATTCGTCTTCGACAACCAAATGATCATCGCCCAAAATCCCCACGTCATGTTCGCTCAAAACGCATCGAAGATATGGACGGAACACTACTGGGCGCCCTCGCTGTGGTCGAACCTCTACCGCCCGCTGACCCTCTACACCTACTACATCAACTGTCACTGGCTCGGATGCGGCGGCGACCCGACGGGCTATCATATAGTCAACCTGGTAATCCACGTGACGTGCGGAGTGCTGCTGTTCTACTTCGTCACGATGCTCCTCCATTCGACGACAAGCGGGGTCATACGCGAGCGCTCCCGGCTGGTGGGGCTCTGTGCGGCGCTGCTGTTCGTCACCCACCCGGTGACGACGGAGGCGGTGACCAACGTCGTCGGAAGGGCGGACCTCCTGGTGATGGCGTTCGTCCTCGCGGGTCTTCTGCTGCACATGCGCGGCGCGGAAGGCGGGCGCGGCGCCATTCCACTCAACGCGCTCGCGGCGGTGTGCATGGCGCTGGCGCTGCTGTGCAAGGAAAACGCAATCGCCATGATAGCCCTCGTCATCGCGCTGGACGTGCTCTTCCACTGGCCGAAGGTGCGACGGAAGGACGGAGACAGGCACACCGTCGCATCACTGGCGCGCTATCTCCTGCGACGTACGACCACATGCTACGTTTTCTACTTCGTCGTAATCGGCGGGTGGTTCTTCGCGCGCTACCTGGTGCTCAGGGACATCCCGCCGGCGTTGCCCGGACTGACCGACAACCCCCTGCCGTACCTGCCCTTCCTTCAGCGCCAGGCCACCGCAATCGTAATGCTCGGCCTGTATCTGTGGAGGCTCGCCTTTCCGCTGACGCTCTCGGCGGATTACTCGTACAACGCGGTCCCCGCCGTCGAATCGCTCCTTGATTTGCGCTTCCTGGCCTCGCTGGCCGCCCTGCTCGCCATGGGGGCCCTGGCAGTGTGGTCCCGGCGCAGGCGGCGCTTCGTGACGTTCATGGCGCTGTGGTTCTTCATCACCATCGCGCCGGTCAGCAACATCTTCGTCACCACGGGCACGATAGGCGCGGAGAGACTTCTGTACGCATCGACGCCCTTCTGGTGCGCGCTGCTTGCGCTGAGCGCCTTCCATCTGTTTGCCGCGTTCCGTATGAAGGCGGCGCTGCGCACCGCCGCGCCCGCCGCGCTGCTGGGGGCGCTCGCCGTGCTGTTCGGCGTGCGTACCGCCATGCGCAACTATGACTGGGAAAGCAACCTGACGCTCTGGAGGGCGACATATCGCGCCAGTCCCAACAGCGTGCGCGCGGCCGACAATTACGCCAGGGAACTCCTTGCCGAAGGCAGACGGGGGAACCTGCAACAATGCCGCCGGGTACTTGAAGGCGTGATTTCGTTCGCCGGAGACTACTCAGAGGCATACGCGACGCTCGCCCGGGTGTACCTGGAATTCGGCGACACGGCACGCGACGGGGGGCGGCTCGACGATGCTGCGGCTTTTTACCGCAAGGCGTATCAGACCGCCGCCGAAGGCGAAAGAGAGGACGTCAAGCGCCAGTTGAGAGAGCGCAGGACGTTTATAGAGTGGGGCATGAAAGAGTCCGACATAGTCATCGGGGGCAAGTGGGACATCAACATGGCCCTGGCGCACGCCGCCCTGAAGATAGCCGACATCCCGGGCGAGAGCGCCGAAGAGAGCGAACGCGAGAAATTGTATGATGAAGCGCACCGCGCCTACCGCGTCGCCGTCCTGGCCCGGCCGCAGTTCGCCATCGCGCACATCGAGTTGGCCGAACTGCTGCTGATGCGCGCCGAGCGCCTGGCACAGGATAACCCGAAACGAAGGGCCTTTCTCAACGAGGCGGCCGTTTCCCTTGTGCGTCCCATCATAATGCCGCCCACGCCCGGCATTCTGCGCAAACGCGCCTGGGAAAATCTCGGCCGGTGCTACTTCATGCTGGGCTACAGCGCCAATGAACACCTGTACCATCCCTCCAAGCACGGGCGGTACGATTTCACGCCCGGCAAGGAAGTAAACATGGAGTTCATACGACGGGCGGTAAAGTCGTTGATAATGATGCAGATGGCCAACAAGAATTATGACGACGCCCGCAACCTCGGGCGGGTGGCGGTGAAGAACCCGCGATATCGCCTGCCCCCCGCCGAGGTCCGGCGCATCCTCGGCGGCACTTACTCCTTCGCCGATGAAGAAATCTGGTACGGCGGCGCGCCGCCTGAAAATTGACGGGGCGCCACCAAAAGAAACCACTCAAGTTGGCCGGGTTTTTGCTGACATCGGTGACTGTCATTATTTATGGAAAAGCCAACCGTAGTTTCCCCGTTCTTATCATCTCCTTTATTTCTTCCTCCGTCCTGCCTCTTTTTTTGAGCATCTGAACCACGGCCTCGGCCATTTTTCTTTTATGACCGCGCTCAACGAGCATGTCCACGGCGCTCTTGCCCTCATCGTTCGGTTGCTTGCTGCTTTCCTCCGCCGCCGGGAGTGCCCGGACGGCATCGAGGTCCAATCTGAATATGCTCAAAAGCACGCTTATCTGAAGCGGCGTAAATCCGGCCTCCTCCAGAAAGGCGTGGATGCGCTTTTCCGTCTCCTCGTCGAGTTCCGCCTTCTCTCCGGCGGGGAGGAGTTCGAAGTACTTGAACATCAGTTCTATCTGCGCTTCGCTGAAGCCCGCGGCCTTGAGCGCGGCCATCTGCTCTTCATCCGTCGCGCCGCGCTTCGGCTTGGGCGCCGGCCGAGGCCGAGGTTGAGGCTGTGGAGCCCGGCCCGGCGAAGCCGAACCGCTGGGAGGGGGGGGGAATTTGAACACGCGCTCCTTGAGCACTGCGGTCAGTTCGACTTCTTCGCCGTCCCGCTCAACGACGAGGCGCAGTTTGCCGCCGACGCCGACCGCGTCGATTGCAGCCTTCAACGCCGCGAGGTTCTTGATATCCTTGCCCTCGGCCTTGACGATGACATCGTCCGCCTGAAGGCCCGCCTCGGACGCGGAGGTATCCGCCTGGACGTCCTTGACCTTCACCCCTCCCTCATTAAACTGCGGGTCGGTCATAATTCCGAGCATGGGGTACTTGTTGGGGCTTTCGTAGTTCTTCAGGAATTCGACGAAGTCCTCGCCGATGGCTTCGTCGATGATCTTGACCAGCGAATCCCTGTCAACTTTCTCCGCCTTCGCGTATCCCTCGCCAATCTTCTTGATTGCATCAGGACCGAACTTCTTTTCGATTTCAATGAATATCTGCGCGGAACCTATGGCATAGACCCCGTCGTTTTTGCTGCGCGCTTTTGAGTTCCACCCCAGTAAGTTGTCTCGATAATACTCCAGCACCTTGTCGGAAAACTGCAAGTTCACCAGTCGCTGCCAGTTCTTGCCCACGAGTTTCTTGGCCGCTTCAGAGGACAACCATACGCCCAGTCCGTGCACGAACCAGCGCGGGCTGCTCACCTCGGCGCCAGGCTGCAATGCCAGCAGCTGCAGATTAAGGGCATTGTGGAGAACGGAGAAAAGGGTTTGCTTGATAGTCCAGATATCTAAGTTGAACTTCTCCACGCCCTCCTTTGGCACCGCTAAGGGGAAGCGAACCTCATTCGCCCCGAACTTAGGCATGGACGCTACGGGGCCGTCCAGTGCAACCGGCCTCAAGGTTATCTCACACCTCCCAGTATATTCCATGCCCACCTTCTTGAGGGTGTCATTGAGTATACCGGAAACCTTAGCGGCCACCTTGTCCGCTGCGTCCTTCCAGCCCTCGGGATACAGCACGGTAACATTCCCCTCAACAACCTTCGCGAGACCTTCATTCGGGCCGGCGGGTCTTATCGGTTTCAGGGTTTGGGGGGCAGGACCCGGTACCCCATTTGGCGGGGGGGCATAGGCTACACCCGCCATCCACAAAAGAAGCAAAGCCGCCAGTCCGCCTGTAACTGCTTTCATGACCGTTCTCCTAAAAAGTCGCCCCGGGGAATCCCCTCTGATGGAAACAGTATTGCACTTTGTATGATATACGTGACAAGCATGGCGGTGTTTGACTGCTTCGCAAAAAGCCCTCTATTGAGTCCTGCGCATTCATTATTGAAGATTGACCGGTTAAAGAACCGCGAAAGGTGACTGTCACCAATTACCCATTCGGACCCTGACGGGTCCTCAGGGCGAGGACCCGGAACGGGCGGAGGGCAGACCCCCTGATTTATCAGGGGGGCCGGCTTGTAGATGGTGACTGTCAACTTTCAGTCAAAGTTTGCGGCCAGGCCCTTGGCCTTAAGCAACGAGAGGTCGGAAAGTATCACATCCGTGGGACCGTCGGCGGCGATGCGCCCCTCGTGCAGGATAGCGGTGCGCGTGGTGGTCAGGCGGGCGAACTCCAGGTCGTGGGTTACTATCAATTTCGTCGCCTTCAGCGAATTGATGGTCTGGACGAGCCCGTGGCAGGCGCGTGGGTCGAGGTCCGAGGACGGTTCGTCGAACGCCAGTACCTCCGGCCTCATCGAGAGGACAGTGGCGATGGAGACGAGTTTCTTTTCACCGTAACTCAAGTGATACGGGTTGCGCCCTTCATAACCTTCCATGCCGACGGCCTCCAGGCTTTCGGCCACGCGGCGCTTCGCCTCCTCAGGCGACAGGCCGAGATTCAGCGGCCCGAAAGCCACGTCGTCAAAAACGCTTGTGCAGAACAACTGGTCGTCGGGACTCTGAAAGACCAGCCCGACCCTGCGCCGAATCTCCCTGAAATTCTTTTTCTCGACAGGCATGCCGCATACCTTCACGGCGCCGTTCGTGTTCAACAACCCGTTGAGGTGCAGCAGCAGCGTGGACTTGCCCGCGCCGTTGGGGCCTACTATGGCCAGAGACTCCCCCTCTTCCACGCGAAGGTTCAGGCCTTTCAGCGCCTCGCGCCCATTCTCGTAGGAGAATCTCAAATCGGATATTTCAATAATTTCAGTCACCACCCACCCGGCAGCCTTCGGCTGCTCTTTTACTCAAGTTGACTGACCTTTGCCAACCTCGGTGACTGTCACTAATTGCTCAAGTTGACTGACTTTTTCTAACCTCGGTGACTGTCACCAATTACGGAGCCGTTCCGACCTTGTCGGAACGGATCGTAGATTGGTGACTGTCACCGTAAGGTGTTGTGAAACAGCAGATTATAATCAAGCACCCACCATCA
>QNCA01000108.1 GCA_003644325.1 Planctomycetota bacterium | reverse complement strand
GGCAGGAACGGTGAAGGGGCGGACGTGAAGAGGTTCGCCGCATCCCTGCCGCTGGTGCACAGTTCGCCCAAGTTTGCCCTGATAATGGTACTGGCCGGAGTCGGCGGAGTGGTGCTGGGCGGCGCGCTGACCCTGCTGGCGGAAATGACCGACCACACCGTCAAACGCCCCACCGACCTGCGAAGAATCGTCGACAGGCCGGTGCTCGCCGCCATACCGTCCCTCGATATCGGCAGGTTCCATACCCCGGAAAACCTCTTCTTCAGAACAAAGCGCGTCGTAGAGGCCGATCTCGAGAGCGGGATGCTGTACGACAGGAACTACGTCAGGGAAATACGCCACAGGAGCATCGCCACGGAGCAGATACGCAAATTGCGCCTGAGAATGAACACCACCACGGGCGAAAGAGTCCGCACCATACTGGTAACCAGCGCTCTGGCCGGCGAGGGCAAGTCCACCGTCGCGGCAAACCTGGCGGTGGCGATCTCGCAGATGATAGGCGAGCACGTGCTCCTCGTCGACGGCGACCTCAGGCGTCCAGACCTGCACAACTTTTTCGGCCTCCCGCCCAAACCGGGCCTGGCGGAATACCTGGAGTATGACCTCGACCTCTCGCAACTGCTCGTCAAGACGGATTTCGACAAACTGACCATGCTGCAGGCCGGCAAGGTGCCCGCGAACTCCACCGAGTTGTTGAACAGCGAAAAGATGCGCCACCTCATCATGGAAGTCAAATCACGCTACCCCGACAGATATATAGTCGTGGACTCGCCGCCGGTGCTCTCCACCCCCGAGCCCGACGTCCTGGGCAGCCAGGTGGACGGGATAGTCCTGGTGGTCAGGGCCGGCATGACCCCGCGCGAAATGGTCGAGGATGTGCTGCTGTCGCTGAACCCCGACAAGGTGCTGGGTATCGTGATGAACGATGTGCGCTCAGGGGTGGGCAGATACTATTCACCCAGTTATGCCTGACGGGCCGGTCGCTGCAGGGTGCAAGACCTTGCGCCGGACCGCACCGGTGACCGGCGTCATTACGGAGCCGCCCCCGATGTGCCGGGGGCGGATCGTAGACGGCCCGTACGGGCCGTGCAAGGCAGTCACCCGTGATCCTTGCATGCACCCGATAGCGCGCCGCGTGCGAGAGATCATGATTGAGGCTGATTGCGATGGTGTGTGTTAACAAACGGACGTGCTCCGCCCTCCGAATCGCCGATGGCGAGGGCTGTGGCGAGGGCACGGTCGCCTGTACCTGCTGTGGACGGAGCCTGAGATGCCCCCCGGTATGCCTGTCAACCTGCTTTCGATCAGCCGGTTCCTGACCGAGAATAGAGAGGCCATCTTTTTTTCGGCGTTGTTCCTTTCCGTACTGGGCGGGATCTTTGTGGCATGGTCCGACGTCGTCAAGAAGATATTCGTCTTCGGATTCATAGTATCCATAGTTTTTCCCAATCAGGATATACATTTTTTTGTGGACGTGAACTTCCGAGGTGTGGCCAGCGGCAGGGGTCTGTATTTTACACTGGCAGACCTCTTTCTGATCAGCCTGGCGCTGGGCATCCTGCTGGCTTCGGGCCGGCGGCGGCCGCGGCTCTGGTTCCGCGGCGCGGGACCCTACCTGGCCTATATCGGCCTGGCTGCGATCTCCCTCACAAGCATGCTCTCCTACGCCCCCGTCGGCTTTGTCAACCCGGCCTACGCCTACGGAATCTTCGAGTTGGCGAACATCGTCAAGGGCTTCCTCGTCTTCTGGGTGATGGTCAACTTCATTCAGTCCGGCAGGGAAATCCGCATGATGCTGGTGGCGTTCATGCTGATCATCGTCGTAGAGACGCTGGCCGCGCTTCATCAGCAGTACGTTCTGCACAGTTATCACCGCACGCGAGGGACCGTGGGGCATTCAAACAGCCTGGCGATGTTCCTGGGCATGCTCATGCCTGTGATACTGGTGCTCATGCTGGGCCAGAAGAGGGGAGGGGTGTTGCCGTGGGTACTGGCGGCGCTCTTCATCGCGGGCATCACCGTAATGATAAAGACGGTATCACGGGCGGGCTTGATATCCATGGCGATATCCTGTATCATCGCGGGGGCGGCGCTGGTGCTCAGCGTGCGACGCCTGCATGCCGTCAGGATAGCGGCGCTCATCCTGGTTATGGGCGCGGGGGGTATCTTCGTTGCCTACAAGTACTGGGACCGCATCATGGCGCGGTTCACCACCCACTCCAAGGAGGCCGAGGCATCCACCGCCTCCAGGATAGCGCTGTTGAAGATCGGTTGGGAGATCGCCCAGAAGAACCTGGCAATCGGAAACGGCATAAATTCCTTTCCGATAGAGATAATGTTGGAGGACAGATACCGGCATCACCGTGCCGAGCAGCACAATCTGTACCTGCTGACGCTTTGCGAGGTGGGGATTCTCGGCCTTCTGGCGTTCCTGGCTGCGATCGGCCGCGTGTTCCAGATGGCCTGGCGTCTTTACCGCCAGAACCTGAGCCCGCCGCTTAAAATTCTTTCCATAGGCCTGGCGTGCGGCATGTTGCACGTCTGCATTGAGAGCGCCTTCGAGTTTGTTTTCCGGGCCGTATTCATCAGTTACATGTTCTGGACGTTTGCGGGGATGATAGTCGCCTGCACGTACCTGCTTGAGGCACAGGCAAGGCAACTGCAGCGGACCAGGTTGGCTTTCGCCAGGAGAATGTCCGGCATGCGACAGGGCGCGGCGGCGCGCCGGCCCCGGGAAGTCGCCGCCGGCGGGACGGGATATTGAGGAATATCCGGGGATGAAAAAGGACCTCCGCATCTCTGTGGTTATACCCGTTTATAATGAAAAGGATACCGTGCTCGAAGTCATCGAGCGCGTCCGCGCCACGGGAATGATCAGCGAGATAATCGTCGTCGATGACGGCTCCACCGACGGCACCCGGGAGGCCCTGGACGGCGTCAACCATCCCGAGGTGCGCGTGTTCGGGCACGAAAAAAACGGGGGCAAAGGTTCCGCGCTGAAGACCGGCTTCGCACGGGTGACCGGAGACGTCGTCATCGTTCAGGACGCCGACCTGGAATATGACCCCCGGGAATACCCCGTCCTCGTGGCGCCCATAGCCGAAGGCAAGGCCGACGTGGTGTACGGCACGCGTTTCGCCGGAGGGACGCACCGCGTGCTCCTCTTCTGGCACTACATCGGCAACAGATTGCTTACCCTCTTCTCCAACATGCTCACGAACCTCAACCTGACCGACATGGAGACCTGCTACAAGGTCTTCAGGACCGATGTCGTCAGGAAGATAAACATCAGGTCAAAGCGTTTCGGCGTGGAGCCGGAACTCACCGCGAAGGTCGCCCGGATGGGCTGTCGCATTTACGAGGTACCCATTTCATATTACGGCCGCGACTACTCGGAGGGCAAAAAGATTTCATGGCGCGACGGCCTCGCCGCCGTCTGGCACATCATCAAGTTCCGCTTCTTCAAGTAACACTTGACGGGGTTCGCCCCCCCTGGGTTATATTGCGCGTGACGGATGACATGACATTTCCCGGAAGGATTCTCGTTACCGGCGGCGCCGGCTTCATAGGCTCGCACCTGGCCGAACGACTGCTCTCGATGCAATGCAGTGTTACCGTACTGGACGACTTCAACGATTATTATGACCCCGCGCTCAAGCGCGCAAACGTCGCACCGCACCTGGCGAACCCCTCTTACAGCCTGGTCGAAGGGGACATACGCGACGCCGAACTGCTGGGGCGGATCTTCGATAACGCCCGCTTCGACATGGTCGTCCACCTGGCCGCGCGCGCCGGCGTGAGACCCTCGCTCAAACAGGCCCCGCTCTACTGCGACGTCAACGTCGTCGGCACCTCGCGCCTGCTCGACGCCGCCATCGGCCACGGAATAAAGCGATTCGTCTTCGCCTCATCATCCTCGGTGTACGGGGACAATGAGAAGGTTCCCTTCTCGGAATCCGACCCCGTCGATAACCCTGTCAGCCCGTATGCGGCGACCAAGCGCGCCGCGGAACTCGTCTGCCACTCGTACCACCACCTCTATAATATCGACATCGCCTGTCTGCGGTTCTTCACCGTTTACGGCCCGCGCCAGCGGCCGGAGATGGCCATACGCAAATTCACCCGCCTCATAAGCCGCGGCGAAGCGGTGCCTCTCTTCGGCGACGGCGCCTCGGAGAGGGACTACACCTACATAGACGACATCATCGACGGCGTCATCTCGGTAATCGAGCGCCATCGCGGATTCGAGATTTACAACCTGGGCGATTCCAATCCGGTTCCGCTGGCACGGCTTGTTTCTTTGATTGAAGAAGCCCTTGACAAAAAGGCCGAAATTGAACGCCTGCCCTCGCAGCCCGGCGACGTCCGCCGCACATACGCCGACGTCGAAAAGGCCCGCCGCATGCTGGGCTACCGCCCGCGTGTCAAGATAGAAGACGGCATCGCCCGTTTCGCGAAATGGTACCGGGAACACCGGGAGTAAGAACTCTTGCGGGAGCATGTAAGAATCTTGGAAAGGCCGCACCGGTGACTGTCACCGTGCCGGCAGCGCCCAGGATTTCTTACATGCTCCCGACTCTTGCAATTCGAATGCGGCGTGGTAAAATGCAGTTACCATGGGACACCGTTTACGTTCTTGAATCATGCTGATGGAATCATATCGGGAGGGGAGCATGAAAAAGGCGGTTCTGTTTATTTGCGTTCTTTGCATCCTCGGCGCGGCGGCGTACATGGTCTTCGGCAAAATGCGCGGGAAAGAGACCGGCGGCGAAGGTAACTCGCCTTCGCTGCGGGCCGAAAACCCGTCAATAGGGGAAGGCGAATCCAAAGGGCATGCGCCGGAAGGTCCGCACGGCCCGCCCGCAGAACCGGCGGGAGGCGAGGTCACCCGGCTGATCGCGGAGGGGGACTCGCTGGCCGAAGCAGGCGGCATAGAGGGCGCCAGAAAGAAATACTCCGAGGCGTTAAAACGCATCATTCTTGAGGGCGAGCCGGTCGCGGACCGCGCGGCCGTTCTTGATACGCTCCGCGACAAACTGCGTCCGCTCAACAGGGTGATATACGGCGACGTATCACGGGTCTTCGACGGGCAGTCTTACTGCCGCGTGGACGACCTCCTGAGCAGAATCGCCGGAAAGTACAGGATAACGTATCAATACCTCGCCAAACTCAACGGCATACCGAACCCGAACGTAGTGCGGGCGGGCAGAAGGATAAAAGTGGTCCACGGGCCCTTCCACGCCGTGGTCGATTTAAGCGACAGGCGCCTGTACGTCTTCCACGGCGAATACTATTACAAGGACTACCCGGTCAGCGTCGGCAAGGCCGGCCGCCAAACTCCGGTGGACAGGTATGTCGTGAGGGACAAGATGTCGGACGGGATGCCGACGTTTTCCTGGACGGACCCGGACACGGGCGAGGTATTTCGCCCGGGGGATGCGGGTTTCGCGCTCGGCACGCGATGGATAAAACTGGTCGGCGACCGGGTGGGCGACACAAGCATAGGCATACACGGGCGCAGCGTCGCCGACGACGATAAACCGCTGGGCGAGGCCGTCTCCCGGGGCTGCATACGCATGCGCAATAAGGACGTGGAAGAATTGTACGACCTGCTCGTACCACGGTATTCCCGCGTAATAGTCCAGGAGTAGCGCCCCACCCGTGCAGCCTTTTTTTACCACTGATTTCACGGACTTGGGATGGTAACTGCTCAAGTTGACTGACTTTTTCTGGATGATGGTGGGTGCTTGATTATAATCTGCTGTTTCATAACATCTTACGGTGACAGTCACCAATCTACGATCCGTTCCGACAAGGTCGGAACGGCTCCGT
>QNCA01000107.1 GCA_003644325.1 Planctomycetota bacterium | reverse complement strand
TTCATAACACCTTACGGTGACAGTCACCAATCTACGATCCGTTCCGACAAGGTCGGAACGGCTCCGTAATTGGTGACAGTCACCGAGGTTAACAAAAAGTCAGTCAACTTGAGTAATTATTTTTGCCTCGCTAAGGTCAAAGGAAAAGAATGTGGAGAAATAACGGGTGGTAGTAATCTGTGTTAATCGGTGAAATCCGCCTGCCCGCCCGAGCCGTGAAGGCTCTGGCTTTACGGCCAGGGCGGCGGACAGCTCTGTGGATGAACTCAGGGCAGGCCGGGGATGAGTCGGAAACCGGCTTTCTGGAAGTGACGGTCGAAAGCGAATGCATTGCGTATGTCGAGACGCCGCATTATCTCGAAACTGACACAGTCCGTGTAGGACAGGCGCTCTCTGGGAAATTCGCCAAACCAATGCATGAAGGCATCGTGAAGGGGGCTGTCATAGCGCGAGCCGATATTGACCAGTGAGACGTAGCCTTCGCCGATGATTCTCTTGAATTGGTTGGCGAGTTTATGAAAGGCCGGCCATGAGGCATGCCGACGTAAGAGGGTAATGACTTCGGCGACGACATAGTTGGATGTGATAAGTTCGGCCTCGGCTTCGACAAGTAAACGGTACTGCGGCACGGCCAGTTTGCTGAACTTGTCATCGCCCACCAACACGGCGAACCACCCACCGGTATCAACGAACACTTGTTCCTTCATCATTTCCCATAGATGTAATCGTCGTGGCGCAGGGAGCCGTTTTTCTTGCCGGTCTTGCAGGCGCCGATTAGTTTAAGCAGGATATTCTTGCCTTTCTTGCGCCTGGCGGGCGTAGTCCCTACGAGGGTCAACAGCGGTTCTGTGATGTCAGCCTTGCAGGATGGACACCTGGTCGGGGGATGTCGCCTGCCGTTGTGGGAGACCTTTTTGTGTCCGCAGTGGGGACACACGTGAGTAATAACCAGGGGCGGGTTGTCGCGGGTCTTGCCCATGTTGGCGCCTTTCGATGCTCGGATTTGAACTATCTCATGTTATAATTATTCTACCTTCTATTCGACAGAAAATCCAGCAGGGCTTGAGAGAAATAACTGTCTGCAGAGAAATCAGGGACAAAATAAGGGGGAAAACCGGCAACAGGCAACAGGCAATAGGCAACAGTCAGAAGTCAGCCCGCCCCCCCGATGTATCGGGGGCCTTTACGGCCAGGGAAGTATCTGCGTCCATCAGCGTTCATCTGTGGCAAAAATCCTGCGGGTCAGTTTTTTCTCTGCGCCTCCGCGCCTCTGCGGCTAAGGAGGATGCCGGATTCTGTCCGATTCAGTCCCTGTTTCATTTCCTTGAGTTCCCGCCGATGAAGTTCCGCAAGAGTGTGTAGCCGTGGGGGGTGAGGAAGGATTCGGGGTGGAATTGGACGCCTTCCAGGGGGAAGCGTCTGTGGCGTATGCCCATCAGTTCGCCGCGGTCGGTGCGGGCGGTTACCTGGAAGCACTGCGGCAGCGTGCGCTCATCGACCGTGAGCGAATGGTAGCGCGCCGCGGTGAAGGGGTTGGGGATGCCCCGGTAGAGTTCCCTGCCGTCGTGAAGTATTTGCGATGTTTTGCCGTGCATCGGGCGGGCGGCGCGGACAACCTTGCCGCCGAAGGCCGCGACAATCGCCTGGTGGCCCAGGCACACGCCCAGCAGGGGGGTCCGGCCGGCGAATTCGCGCACCACGGCTACGCTGATACCGCTCTGTGCCGGCGTGCACGGGCCGGGGGAGATGATAATGTGGGACGGCTTCACGCACCTGATGTCACCCGGTGCGGCCGCGTCGTTTCGCAGCACGACCGTCTCTTCACCGATTTCGCCCAGTCGCTGCACCAGGTTATAGGTAAAGGAGTCGTAGTTGTCTATCAGGAGAATCACGACGGTTCAGGTTGACGAGGAGGAGACGGGTTCCTTCCACCTTTTCTGGTATTTCTTTAAGAACCTGGTAAACCAGTGCTCGTCCAGTTTGTCATCTTCAATTATTTCCTCAAAGAGGGCGCCGGCGCGCCGCTTGGAGCGCGGGTCGTCCTCCAGCAGAAGCCTCAGCGCCAGCGTGAACTTCATCTCGTTTCTCTTGTACGAATCCCTTTCCATTGCCGCGCCGCGGCTGTATGCGAGTATCTTTGCTTCGGTCGGCCGCACCCCCGGTTCCATCAGTTCGTGCATCCGCCGCACGAACGATTCGGAGGAGAGGCCTGCGTCGTTCATCACCTCTTCCATCTCTTGCCATATTTTTTGCAGGTCCCGGCGTATTTCTCTGCCCCGGGCCGTTTCACGGCCGGCTTCGTCGCGGCCCGCTTCGGCGTACTGGACGGCTCCGACATACGCCGCCTTCATCATCGCATCCACCCTGGCTTCCACGTTCTTGCGTTCCGAGTTGTTGGGGAACCTGTCCAGCAGCATCAGGTCTCTCTTGATTTCCTCGATGGAGATATCGACAGGGTCGCGGGCCTCGAGTATCCGGGTTTGCACTATTATGTTGACGGCGCGTATGCCGGAGTCCACCAGGTTGCTGTAGTTGTCGATGATCTCGCGGCACATTTCCCTGGCGCGGTAATACTGTTTGGAGTGTTCCAGCACCTCTGCCAGCAGGGTGCCCAGTTCGGCGCGCAGTTCGTCGGCGAGGTTGGGATTTTTCTGGAAGGGCTCGAGCAGTTTGGATATCACGGTGGGGCTGGTGCCGCGGGCGTACTCCACCCGCACCAGTTCGGCGCTGGCGCTCAGTATCACCATCTCCCACTGCAGGTGCTCGATTTGCCACGCCTGCATCTTTCTCGACCATTCCTCGAGCGCCTTCCCGCCCTCAGACCCTTCCGGCTTTGGGGGTTTTTCCGGCTCGATGTACTTGAGGCACTCGGAGAGTTTCAGATGAGCCGTCCACAGGTCGTCGCCTTTCCTTTCAGAAGGCGGCGAGGAAAGCCACCGTTCCAGCGCGGTTCTGCCCCAGGCTACCTTGTGCGGGCCAAGCAGGGGGTCAAAGACGAAATCATATGTCCCGTCATCTTTGGTAATGCGCTCCTCGGAAATGTGATACAGTTCACCGTTTGTATAGGTGTATTGTTCGTAGTCGCCCGCAAGGAGGTACACCCTGGCCTTCTTTATTCTGGCTATCTTCCTGTACATGTTATGCTCTGCGTCGGGGAACTGCAGGCTGAGTATCCTGTCGAGTTCCTGCAGCGCCATCTCGAACTCGCCGTGATAGGCGTAATAATCGCTCAGCATCTCAAGCACCCCCGCAGCGTCGTCCAGGTAGCCCTCCGCTATATCGTATTCCGCCAGCAGGATGAATCCTTCGATGTCCTCCGGTCTAATGTTCTTGATATCCCGCTCGAGCATCTTCTTGATGACCTTGGATGGCAGTTTGATAAATGCCGTCCGAAGCACCTCCGAACTTTCCACTCCGTCGTACCTGTCGGCCAGTTTGACGGCCTCGGTCGCCAGGTCGATACCTTCCACGCGGAACCTGACGTGAAGCAGGCATTCCTCCGCCGTCAGGACATCGTCGGGGAAACTGCCGGCGTATTTGCCGATGAATTCCCGCAGTTTTCCGGCGACCCGGGCGGCCCTCGCATCGTCGCACTCCTCCGCATATACGCCGGCCTCGTGAGCGAGGCATATCGCCGTGTGCAGTTCCGCGCGGACGAATTCCTCCTCCGGTATCTTGCTGTCGGGATCGCCGCGCTCGTCGGAATATGCCGCCAGGAGTCTTTCATATTCTTTCCGGGCCTCCGGGTAAGAGCCGGAGTCGAACAGTTTTCTCGCGGAGAGGTACAGCTCGCTCCAGGGCAGGAATATCTCCCTGACACTCATGGGGCCGAAGTCGATTCCGCGTCCCGACAGGGCGATACCCACGCCCTCGCCGTGGTCTTCGCCCAGGCCCGTTCGCCCCGTTGCGGTCCACCTGAACGGTTCCCGCTGTTCGTTGACCGTGAGCAGGACGTATTCTCCCCGGCGCGAGACGACCACGTGAAATTTGCCGTCTTCGGGTTTAAGGGCGGGGGAGATGACCATGGGGATTTTTTTCTGCCTGTTCTGGAACGTCGCCTGCCGGAGCGCACCCTCCCGGAAGTCCAGTGTTACCACGAAACCCGCCGCATAGTTCTCCAGGGTCGGTCTGTCGGTGCGCGCGTAAAGGCAGATGCCCAGGGTTCCGAGGGCGTCGGGCGCCACCTGCAATTCCGTTTCGACTTCCACCTGTTCGGGCAGTTTCCCGCCGGGCAGGTTGCTTATCAGGGTCGGGTCCGTGCCGTACTGTTCGCTGGTCAGGGCCGCTTCCAGGAAAGCCTTCTTCTCTTCGCCTTTCAGCAACGCGTCTTCATATCGGACCACTTTCTTGAGTTGCGGGAGTCTTTCGCCGTTCGCCCCGTTGTTCTTGTTGCCGTTCCTGTCGTTCTCGACAACATAGCCGGGCGGTTGGGGCGGCTGTGGCGGGAAGATAAGGTTCCACAGTAAGACAAGTATGACGATGACCGCTATCGTGCTCAGGGAGCCGGCGATGACAGCACGGTGTTTGCGGAACTTCTTCGATATCCGGTAAATAGTGCTGGGTGGCCGCGCCAGTATCGGCTCGCCGGCCTGGAAGCGCTTGATGTCCTCTATGAACTCATCCACCGTCTGGTACCGCCGCGACTTTTCCTTTTCCATCGCTTTCACGCAGATGGTCTCGATGTCCTTGTGGATATGCGGATTGCGCCGGCGGGGGGGCAGCGGCTCCTCGTTGATGACCTTCAGGATTGTTTTGAGATTTGTCTCCGCCACGAACGGCGGCACGCCGGTCAGCATCTCGTACAGCACCGCTCCCAGGGAGTAGATGTCGCTGCGCTCGTCGATGTTTCTGTTGTCGCCGCGGGCCTGTTCCACCGGCATGTAGTTGGGCGTGCCCATCGTCGTGCCGCTGCGGGTGAACTGTGCGTCGGCCTCGACCTCCTTGGCCAGGCCGAAATCCATCACCTGTACGCGCCCCGACTCATCTATCATAATGTTGGCCGGCTTGATGTCGCGGTGTATTATGCCGTGCTTGTGCGCGTCCGAGATTGCCGAGGCCACCTTCAGTATCACGTCAAGCGCCTGGTTGGGGGAGAAGCGGTTCTTCTTCATCATCCGGTGCAACGGCCGGCCGTCCACGTACTCCATGGCGAAGTAGTGCTTGCCCTCGTGCACGCCCACGTCGTACACCGGCACTATGTTGGGGTGGCGCAACTTCGCCACCGCCAGGGCCTCATGGTGGAACCGCTTTATCTGTTCTTCGGAAGCCGCCTGACCCGCAAGGAGTATCTTCAGCGCCACCATGCGGTTCAAATTCTTCTGGCGCGCCTTGTAAACCACGCCCACCGCTCCGCGCCCGACCTCCTCGATTATCTCGTAGTTGCCCACCGTCATGCCGGGCCGGGCCATCTCCTCCTCGGCCTTGCTCGGGGCCTCCGGCTCCTCGGCGGCATTCTTGCCGGGCTCCGCTCCTTCAGCCGATATTTCCATCGTCTCCGCCGACGGGTCCACGTTCTCGTCTATCGGCACCACGTCACTGGTATGGACGAACTCCTCCCGGCAGCGACCACACACTACTCTGGTGCGCGTCTCGCTGATATCGAGACTGAACTCGTTACCGCAGTTGGGACAGACAATATGTTCCAGCATTAAGCCGCCTTTCCTTCAGAACATCTCCCGCCAAAACCCCGAAACATTACCGAAAATAGGTTATTTCCTCAAGTTGACTGACTTTTTCTGGATGATGGTGGGTGCTTGATTATAATCTGCTGTTTCACAACACCTTACGGTGACAGTCACCAATCTACGATCCGTTCCGACAAGGTCGAAACGGCTCC
>QNCA01000106.1 GCA_003644325.1 Planctomycetota bacterium | reverse complement strand
GCCATCTTCTGGAACGTGTTCTTGAGGGGTACCATCCGCATGGAGAGCGTCAATTCCTGCAACTCGCGGGTTATCTTGCCCAGTTGCGCGATGTTGCGCCCGAGCGCTTGGGAATCATTTTTGACCACCACCGGATCTTGGGCGACCATGGCCTGGGCAATGACCATCTCGCCGACCATGTTTATGAGAGTATCAAGCCGACCGGTGGTAACCCTTACGGAAGATTCGGCGGTCTTCCCGGCAACCGCTTTTTGGGTCCTGATGGCCTTGGCGACGTCTTTGGATTTCGCCACATTCTTTTTGATGAGCCTGGTGCCGATTTTTTCCTTGCCCCCTTCAGCGGCGACCGCTTCAACGTCTTCCCGTGTTGCCTTGCCTTCCGCGACGAGGATGTCGCCCAGGCGGGGCGCTTCAGGGCCCTCTGCCACGGATAAATCAGGCGATTCAAGGCGTGCTATCAGGTCATCCACCCCTTCAGGCATGCTGCAATCGGCGCCTTCCAGACGCGCGCTGACATATTCGATAAGTTTCTTCAGCATGTCGCACGAGTCCAGCACCAGGTCCGCATAACCGCCCGTTATTACAATCTCGCCCTTTCGCGCGCGGTCAAGGAGCGTTTCCGCCTTGTGCGCAACCTTGTTTACGGCGGCCAGACCGAGAAAACCCGAAGTGCCTTTAATGGTGTGGAAAGCCCGGAAGATGGTGTTTATCTGTTCGGGGTCCTGGTTGGCTTCCAGTTCCAGGAGTGCGCCTTCGGAATTCACGATGTGATCCAGCGATTCTGTTATGAATTCGGCGACAAGGTCGGTATCCGCATCGGCCGGAAGATCGAATATATTCGCGTCTTCCCCCGCGGAATCGGTTTGTGAGTCCTGCGGCGTATCTTCAGCGGCGGCGTCAGAGGTTGTTTCACCTGTAGTTTTTTCACCCGTGGCGTCGTACTCAAACCAGTCCGGCAATTCAACGGTGTCCAGCGGCTCCTCGCGCGCCACGCACTTGGCAATCTGCTGGAGTGCCTCCACGGCCTGCCCCAGCCGGGCTATCGCCATGTCCGGATCGTCCGTTTCCCGAAGAACGATTTTTTCGGCCAGGCTTGCTCCTTCTTGCGCCAGGAGGCGAACAACGGGAGGAATCCGGTCAAGTTCGGCCAGTTTATTGAAAGAGTTGTTAATCTCACCGAGTATCGGAAGGTCATCAGGCTCAGCCGCCACTACGGCAGCCGCGAGATCGTCCAGAGATTCCTCGAATTCACGTACGATATCCTCCTTCATTATTCTACCTCCAATCCATTATGCCGCAGCATTTCCTGCCTTTTCACATATGCGCGGAAAAAAGCTGCACGAGTGTTGCTGGGCATCACGTATCACGGCATGTTTTTACCTGTGCTTTCCCGAATTCCCGGGAATCGGAATTAATTGATATGCAGGATGAGATGACCGATATGGGGACTGCCCGTCAGAGAAGGCTTATGGGGATATCCCTTTACCTGTTAACATTGGGAGATGATCGATATTTCCGCTTACGCTTGTGGCAGGTATCGTCATGAAATTTTGAAATCTTTAAGCATTTCAGTAAGAGACTTGCTGTTGTTCACTTTTCCGCGTAAAGACCGACGCGGTTATTCGTATTCGTCGAGGAAGTGCCGCATGATGACGCGGAGACGCGGGCGGAAATCGACGGCATCCGGGTCGGCCGGCCTGGACCTGTCCACGATGCCCACCAGGCGCGCCCCGCTCAACGATTGCCCCCCTGCGCTTCTTATGTCGACTTTGACGTACAGGGTGAACATGTTCGACCTGGCGGTAACCATGTTTTCGAGCACGCCCGCCACGAATTCGCGCTCTTCCGGGTGGTCCGCGCGGTCCGCGGGCATCGGGTTTTCCTCGAAGTTTGCCGGAAAGCGGTCTGCGGGTATGAAGACATCGTTTCCGCCGGAATCAAGCCCGTGCAGGCGGATCAGGTCGGACCGGCGGCGCGCCGGGCGGCAGTCCTGGAACTCCCTGACCAGAGCATAAGCGGCAATGTGATTTTTGTCTCCCTTCATCCCGACAAAAGGAAGCGAGGCCAGCACACCCTCGCATGCCGTGTTTATATTTATCCTTCCCTCGCGGACGTTGCGGTCTTCGGGGTTGACGTACTCCGGCGGCAGGGGCGAAAAGGCGGTCAGGCAGTCGTACAACGCGGCTCTCTCGGACCTCTCCAGTCGTGCGAAGAGTTTCTCCCGTTCCCTGCGGGCTCCAATGAACGAGACAAATTCCATAAGGCTGTCGAACGGCTTGCCGGTATCGGGGTTGTAAGACGGCCCGACGGTCAACAGTCTGAAGAACTCGCCCACGTTCGCGAAGCGGTTGCCGTCACCGCCCACATGGAGGTAGGGGGCCGTCGGCATATCCGCGGTCATCACTGAGACCGAATTGAACGAGCGGTCTTCTCCGGATGAGTACCCCCTGAGGGAGTGTTTTTTGGACGCAACGCTTTCAGTCCAGTTGGCACGCTCCTGAGAAGAAGCCAGCAGATCGATACGTTCCATGCTCCTGTCCGTGCATGTGTCGAACACAAAGGAGGGTATCCGGTCAAGCGGGCCGTCCGGGAAGGGGTTTGACACTCCCTTCTTGTACCACAGTTCAATATATTCCACATCCGCCGGTGACTCTATCGTCACGGCGGGTTCCAGCGTCAAGCCGATGATGGACTTCGAGCCTTTGCCTATTTTGTAAATAACCGTTTTTCGCGGGTCGTCAGGTTCGCCGCGTCTGATGTAACTGCCGGGATGGTTCAGGTCGGCGGTATAGATATCCGGGCCGCTCCTCAGTTTTACCCGCAACTCCATGTTGCGCATGTCAATGGCTATATCCTTGGCCGAGACCGCCGGGTCCAGTTGCCTCGTGTTAAAGGGGTTGGCTATCTCGATATAAAAGGCCTTCTTGCGGGAAATGAAATAGACCTCGCTGAACTGGGGGAAACGCGCCAGGCCGTAAGTTTCCCGGAAGGAGTAATCGAAGGATTCCACCGGCTGTGTGCCCGTGGAGATCAGGTAGGCCTTCAGGTTCGCCGTCACCTGCCTTATCCGGCCTTCCGAAAGGTACGGGCATTTCTCTTTTAGAAGTTTATATATACGCTCCATGTTTTCCTGCGAGGGGTCGTTTAGACAAACCCTGGGCTTGAGCTCCGCGGACACGTCCGGATCCCCGGAAACAGTGGTTACACGCTCCGCGATTGCGGCGAACAGTGCGCGGGCCTTCAATTCATCGCCGCCGACGGCTCGGAGGCAGTGCAGGTACAGGCGGTTTTTGCCGATAAGAGTTGCCGCGTTACGGTCTCGCGCGAAATCTTCCACGCGACCGGCGGGCGTGCCCGGGTCGTCGGGGTAAAAACGGGCGTACTGTATGGCCAGTTCCGTATCCAGGCCGAAACGCGTCTGGTGGATGCCCTTCGCGAAGAAACTGGGAAAGGCGGAATCGGCCGGGGTGTTGTCGGCGAAGTCGTTCAGCCCGCGCGAGAACTCGTTTGCCTCGGCAAATCCCGTGCGATTGGGATCGGCGCTTGGCAGGTAGTCAAGCCGCGCGTGATTGTCGATACGGTCGCGCTCGCCGCCGGGGAAGTATTGCGGCAGGCCGAAAAAGCGCGCCGACGAGATTATCTGCCGCGCGAGTTTATGCGTTGCTTCCGCCGCCTCCGAGCGGTCGGGGAAGATGCTCTCGGGCAGTTCAACAGAGGCGAGCGCGCGTTCCAGGGCAATTTCCCCCGTGGAAGCCCCCTGGCCGACGTTCGTCGTCCCGCCCGGCCCGTAGAAGTTGCCGTGAACGTTGATATTCGCCAGGCTTTCGTGGTCGATGATGCGGAGTGTAACTTTCGCCGTGAGGCCGTCATCCGTGCGGCCTTCGAAGACGGTTACCCCGTCGCGCAGGTCGCGCAGAGTGTATGGGCCGAAAGAGTCTTCAAGCCAGTCGTATCCTTCGTCGCCGCTGTCGTTGTTGTACGCCGTCCCGTCCTCTCCGAACGTGTCGCCGTATATCAGCGATACTCCGTATTCGAAATATTTCTCAGCCGAGTACCTGGCGGCGTTCCTGTGGTTTCCGGCGGCGACGACGCCGGAATCGGTAAGCGCAAGGGGTACGAGTATCGCCGCAATGGCGGCCAACAGCGCAATGCATATAATGGCAAGGACAAGCGTACTGCCGCGCCTTGCGCGGCTCCGCGATTTCCCGTGCCGTCCGCCGCTCAGTAGCATTCCAACTCGCCCAGATGGAAAACCCGCCATACGGTGTGTTCCCGCTTTTCAACAGGGTTGTAGATGACAATACGAACTCTCAGGGCCGTGGGCTTCCTGTCCGGCTCCGTATTGGGGAAAACGAGTGTGCGCCGCTCGAACCTGTCTTTCCCCTTCATGAGGACGCTGATTTCCAGTTCGCGGACGTCCTGCGCGAGCAGTGATTCCTCGGGCGGCGCTGAATCGCGGACGGCGTCGGGCAGGGTAAGCCCGCCAAACGCGCCGGGGGAACCCCAGACGCAGCGGTAGAGGCCGACACGCCCTCCTTTCCCTTGCGGCGCATGGACAACGGGATTATTCGACCAGTCGCCGTCGCCGTCATCGCTGCACAGGCAGTACAGCACACGACAGACCGGGTTCAGTTTTTCACTGCGCGTGAGGGAGTTTGCCCCTGCCGTCTGGAGCAGCAGTACGTCCGCGGGGCGCAAGGTTCCGCGTTCATCAACGTAGTTGCGCTTTAGTACGACTAGAGCCAGGTATCGTGCCGCGCGCGCCGCACCCGGGTTGGATGCGCCCGATGCGCCCGTGAAGTCGGCCTCATCGAACTCCTCGTCACTGCCCTCCACGCACGAGCGCTCATAAACGATTCCACCCAGGTCCGTGTGGAACATGCCGAAGACGCTCTCCCGCGCGGCCAAAATATGGCTGTCAACGAGGGCACGGTCCAGTGAATCCCTCGCGGAGTTGAGCGCCAGCAGGAAGGAAGTCATCAGAATGCTGGTGATGGAGACCGTCATCATCGCTTCGATAAGGGTAAAGCCTTTTTGCCGCCCGGAATTCATCGGTCATTCCCTCTCCGACAGATATGTCCGCATTACGTAAACGGCCCGGGACGCCTCTTCGGGCGTAATTCGGTCGGCAAGCGCCGCGCCACGCATGGAAGACGGAAAAACATAGACGTGGACATGATAGAGCCCCGCGACAATCTTATCGGGCTCGACGGCGATACGGCAGAAGTATCTCTGGTCGGTGAGCGGCCGGGCGGCCGGTTTATCCTGGGACCATGCGCCCTTTTCCGAGATTCTGGTCAGCAGCAGGTCATCTTCCGAGCACTCCGCCGCGAAAACGGCGAATGCGCTCTCCGCTGCTTCGTACCACCTGCCCTGCCTGACGGCCTCGCCCTGCCGTTCCACGGCATAGTAACAGAGAGAAAGTATCCCCATCGCCCCGAACGAGAAGACGCTGAGAGCGAACATCAGCTCTATCAGCGAGAATCCGCCCGGTGTCTTATTCCCGCGGCTCCGAGTCGTAATTCTCATCGAAAAAGAAACCCGAGACAAAGGTGTTGGCTTTGAACATGGTGGAACTCTGATTCTTGAGCGTGACGCGCACGCTGCCCGCGATGCGGAACCGAAACCACACGCCGCGCAGGTATTCATCCGCGGTGCACTCCGCCCGTGTCGTTTCGCCGGTGGGGCGGCCATCCTCATCCAGGGCCTCCAGCAGGACGGTCATGCGGCGGCCGCTGGCCGTGTTCTCCGTGGCGTAGATGGACAGCATGTGTTCTCTCCTGTCACGAAGCGTAAAGACAACCTGGATGTTCTTGGGGTCCGCCGCGAGCACGGAT
>QNCA01000105.1 GCA_003644325.1 Planctomycetota bacterium | reverse complement strand
GCCTTACGGTGACAGTCACCAATCTACGATCCGTTCCGACAAGGGCGGAACGGCTCCGTAATTGGTGACAGTCACCGAGGTTAACAAAAAGTCAGTCAACTTGAGGAATTAGTGACAGTCACCTTTCGGTCACCGAGGCCGGCAAAACCCCAGTCAACTTGAGAAAAATCAAAAATGAAATTCACGAAAATGCACGGCATAGGCAATGATTATGTCTGTGTCAACTGTTTTGAGGAGCAAATCGACGACCCGGCCGAACTGGCGCGCAAGGTGAGCGACCGTCACTTCGGCGTGGGGAGCGACGGTCTGATACTCATCCGTCCCGGCGATGTCGCCGACTGCCGGATGCAGATGTTTAACTCCGACGGCTCGGAGGCCGAGATGTGCGGCAACGGCATCCGCTGCGTAGCCAAGTACGCCTACGAACACGGCATTGCGCGCAAGGAAGAAATGACCGTCGAGACCGGCGCCGGCGTCCTGACCCTCAGGCTCTTCGTCAACGACGGCGTTGTCGAGGAGGTCAGCGTCAACATGGGCGAGCCTCGCCTTTCTCCCGCCGAGATTCCCGTGACGCTGTCCGGCGAGAAGGTCGTGAGCGCCCCGCTCAACGTCCTGGACCGCAAGTTCAAGATTACCTGCGTCTCAATGGGCAACCCGCACTGCGTTATATTCGTTGACGACGTGGGGAACTTTCCCGTCGGGAAGTACGGCCCGCTGATAGAGGCTCACGATATCTTCCCGAGGAAAACCAACGTTGAATTCGTCGAACTGGTGAACAGCGGTGAAGTCATCCAGCGCACGTGGGAGCGCGGCTCGGGCGAGACGCTGGCCTGCGGCACCGGCGCGAGCGCGGCGTGCGTGGCGGGCGTCCTGAACGACCTTACCAGATGCGCCGTCCTCGTCCACCTGTCGGGCGGCGACCTGAAACTCGAATGGAAAAAAGACAACCGCGTATATATGACCGGTCCCGCGGTCGAGGTCTTCGCGGGCGAATGGAAAGGATGACCCGTGTGAAATCCCTTCCGCCCGAGGCAACCCTTCGACCGCGTATCCCGACGAAGGTTACAGGAAAACGCTTTATCCACCTCTTGGGAGGATAAGGCCATGAGACGGCCAAGAATAGTTATGCTGCTGCTGGCGGTCGCCCTGACAGCGGGAAGTCTGGTCGGCTGCCAGACCGACCCGATAACCGGCGGACGGCAGTTCAACATGTACTCGATTGACGATGACATCCGCTTCGGGCAGGATGCAATGAAGGAGTTCCTGGATTTCAGCCGTCAGCAGGGCTGGCTGCCGGCCGATCCCAACATGCAGGAAAAGTGCGAAGAAATACTTTCCCGTGTCAGCCGCGTCAGCCACCTGCCGGACCTGCCGTGGCGCATCTACTACACGGAGAACCCCACGCCGAACGCCTTTTGCCTGCCGGGCGGGCAGATCATGATCTTCGCGGGGATATGGAAGATGATTGAGGGCGATGAGGAACTGGCGGCGGTCATAGCGCACGAGGTAACACATGCCTGCGCGCGACACGGCACCGAGAGGCTGACCACGCTGATGACCACGCAGATGCTGCTGCTTGCCGCGAACATCGCCGCGGCGGCCAGCGGCGAGCCCGGCGCAACGCGGGCAATGAATGCGATGAATGAAATGGTGAGGGTGCTTGTGCCGGCGTATTCACGGACACAGGAGTTCGAGGCGGACCACTGGGGAATGATTTACATGGCAAAGGCCGGCTACGACCCCCACGCCGCGAGCCGCATCTGGGAGCGCGCGGCGCAAACCGACTTAATCCCCTTTGACATTTACGCTGACCATCCCGGCCATGCCGAGCGCGCCGCGAGCCTTAACGCCCTGCTGCCGGAAGCGATGGATTACTACAACCGCGCGCTGGGCGGAGAAGATTTTGCCGCGACCGCGGGCCCCGCGTGGGAAAGAAAAGGAGAAAGAGAAGAAAACGACTACGGCAAACCCGTGCCCGGGCGCGTGCCGCAAGACATCATCCGGCAATTCAGGTTTGAAACGGGAAAGATTGACACGTCCAATTACTACATCGACCATGAAACGGGCAGGGTGACGGTGGTCGTGGCAAACACGACGAAGAAAGACATCGAGGAGTTCACCCTGAACATTACGTTCTACGACGCTAACGGGAACGTCATCTACGGCGTGCCGCACAGGGAGACGAAAGACCTGGACAGGGGCGGGCAAGTACAGTTGGCTTTTCGCATGCCGCCGGGAACGCGCGACGTGAAGTTCCGGGTCGCAAAAATTAAATGGGACTGAGGTGACCTGATACGGAAGGGGGAAGTGGGCCGGCCTATCTCTCCTTCTTTATTTTCTCCTTGATAATCTCGATCGTGGTCTGGAGAAAGGGTACGCTCATATGCTCCGGACGCTCTTTGATGAAGTTTTCGTATGCATTGATTGCCTTCTCGTATTCTCTTTTCTTTTCGCGGGGGTCCTGCTCTTTCTGTGCCTTCTCCAGGTATGCCGCACCTATAATCACCCATGCCTCCGGGCGGTCGTCGCTGAGATAAAGCGTTCTGCGGGCGAACTCTATCGCCCTGTCGCTGTTTCCCAGGGCCAGTTCGCACGCCGCTATCGCGTGGTTGGTGGGCGCCCATCTCGGCTCCAGGTTGTAAGCCTCATAACTTTTGTCCAGGGCGAATTGAATGTTAAGCCGGGCGGACTCTTCCAGGATTTTCGCATTCTTGCCGAGTTCCGGACTGAATCTTCGCATGAACCCCTGGCCCTGGGCGGCGTAATTCATGTGCGTCTCGGCGTCGCTTAGCAGGGTCTCCACCTGTGCCCTCGTGGTCTCGTCCATCCGGGTCTGTCGACCGCCGGTCAGCCCGCAGCCGACGGCGGCAAGAAGAACCGAAACAATCGTGCATAAGAGAAATCGCTTCATCCGAGCACCCCGCAATTCGCGCCTTCTTATTCGTAGCCCATCTCAAAGCCGACCTTAATGTCCCGCGCAATACCCACCATCGCCTGCATATCCTTGCTGAACGGATTGTTCGGATACTGCTCCAGATACCCCCCCACGAACCTTATTATTCTGTCACATTGGGCTATCCGGTCGGGGCCGGTCAGCATCTTGGCCAGTTCAAAACATATCTCGCCCATGTAGGCATACATCTGGGCCTGGTTCAGGCGATCCCCGTCACGGGGGGCATACTCCAGTATGATCTGGACCGCCTTTTCATAGCATTTTATGCGCTCACTTCCCTCCAGTTCGCCGCCCTTGCGCTGGTATGCGGTGGCCACATCGCGGTAAATCGGCATCCTGGAAGGGGCCTTCTCCAGGACCAGCAGGCCGTGCTCTATCGCATCGTCATACTTGCCCAGTTTCGCCGTGGCCTGGCACAAGGCCTGATGGGCGGGCATCGAGTTCGGAGCAATCCGCAATGCCTCGCGAAAACAGCCTTCGGCCTGTTCCAGAAACAGGCGCTGAGCCCGAACCGTCTGCATCAGTTCTTCCGAGTCGGGGGCCTTGTACTTAAGTAATTGTGTCTCCCGTATCTCCGTAAGTCGCGCCCATTTCAGACAATTGATGCCCTTGTTAAAAAGCCTGTCAAATTGCTGCCGTTCCTCTCGATCAAGCCGCGCCGCCTCCGTGTCAACGTGCGGCGGCTTGACCGTCTCGAGATTGCTCCGGCAACCGCCGACACAGAGACATGCCAGCAACACTACCGTTGATGTTGGAAATGGCTTCATTGGAAAGGCTCTCCGGGCGTGATCTTCTCCCCTGTTGAATTACACCATATCCCTCGCGCAATGTCAAGACCCGGCCTGCGGCGATTGTCCTTCACGCCTCCTTGCCCAGCAGTCTCTTGAGGCGCTCTCTGTCGGGCGCTATTATTACCGTTTTGTTGTTCGAATAAGTGACTTTGCCGGGGGCGGCCTTTTTCATTTTGCGCACGAATTTCTTGTACGTGTAATCCACCGGGACCTTTCGCGCTTCGCGCACCTTGCTGTAATAGACCGCCAGGTTCGCGGCGTCGAGCAGCGCATCGAGCGAGAGCGTCTTGCCGCGGGGCATCTGCACGACCACGTGCGAGCCGGTCTTGTGCTGCACGTGCATCCAGATGTCGTTCCCCCGGGCTACCTGCATGGTCAACTTGTCGTTTTCCGCGTTATTCCTGCCCACCAGGATACTGAGCCCGTCCTTGGAAGTGAATTGCATACAGGGCATGCGGCGCTTCCGCTTCTTCTCCTTCGGCTTCACGGGGCGTCGGGGGGGTCTGGGCCGGAGGAATGCCGGTACGTCCTCCTCGCACAGTTCGCCCTTCCGGGCCTTCTCCAGCGCCGCTTCAACGGCGGCGAGTTCCCGACGGGCGCGGGCCAGGCGCCTCTCTATCACGGGCAGGGCGGCCTTCAACTTCCGCGCGCGCTTGAATTGCCGCTCCATGTTCTCCACGGGCGACAGCGTCTCATCCAGCCGAATCGTCACCTGCCCCTCGCCGTAGATATCGTCAAGGGTGATTTCCCGCATGCGAGGGGATATCTTGTCCAGATTGACCTTCAGGATTTCTCCCAGTTGATATTCGCGTTCGTATGATATGCTCTCCCGGTGTTCCTTCTCCATTGCTTCGACCCTGCGCTGCCATTTCTTGCAGGCGCCGTGCAGCCTGTCGGTCACGCGACGGCTATCTTCCTCCTGCGTGCGTTCCCGTGCCAGCGTTTCGTACTTCGCGTCCACCGCTTCGCTGAGCGGATGCGGGCGGTCCTTGAACTCATCGAGCGGCAGGCCCTCCGTCGCCGAAGGACGAGCCGGGGGCATCGGCGGCGGCGCGTAGAAATCGCCCGGCTTGAACTCTCTGCGTCCCGCGAAATTCTTCCGGTGCATGGCCTTTATCTTGCCCGCGCCGTCGAGCAGACAGATATTGCTGACCGGGCCCATCAATTCAACAATTATTCTGGCCGTCTGCTCGCTTCCGCCTTGCCCGGATACGAAGCGCATCTCCACAATGCGGTCGCCGTTGACCTGGGTTACCTCGCGCAGAACCGCCCCGTGAAGACTGCGGGACAGCACGCCAAAGAAGGGCTGGGGGGTCTTGATTCGGGGCAAGCGCCGGGAAACCAGGTGCAGCCTCGAGCCCCACCACTCCATGGAAATCAGGAGTTTGCGGCGTGTTTCGCCCTGCTCCAGCACAATGACGGCAACGTCACGCGACGGCTGAAACACCGACCCAAACCTGCAACCCTCCAGCGCGGGCCGAATCTCCTCCAATACCTTGTCGATCTGAACTGCGTTCAGCGTCATTGTCATCCTCTGAAATCGCTTTCGCCGCAGTATAACAAATTTCCGAGAATGTATAAAGCAAACGCAGGCCTCGGTGTCGTCTAAATCCCCGGGACCTAAATCCCGCCCTCGACGACCCGCACGGCGGAAAGGATTCTTTTAGCCGTGTTGCGAGACATCGGCCGCGCTTTCGGCGCGGCGGCAATGATTCGGTCACGCCTTTGCATGCTTCGCAGGCGCTTCCGGCAACCGGAACATCGGCGCAGACGCCGGGCGAGGCGCGGTCCTACATCGCTCAAATCCGCGCGCGGCAACCGTTTCCTCACGCTTGAGTTGCCATAAACCTCTTCGCCCCGAGCATCCGTCGGGGTCAGACCACTTGGGTTTTACCCATATCCCGGCTTTGGACTATATGCAATACCCGGAGAGGCGATATATTGACGCATTCCGAATGCAAAATATTCAGCCCCCCGCCCTTATTACTCAAGTTGACTGAGTTTTTGTTAACCTCGGTGACTGTCACCAATTACGGAGCCGTTCCGACCTTGTCGGAACGGATCGTGGATTCTCAAGTTGACTGACTTTTGCTAACCT
>QNCA01000104.1 GCA_003644325.1 Planctomycetota bacterium | reverse complement strand
TGATTGCCGTGGGTCGCGATGTCACCGAGCGCAAGCGCGCCGAGGATGAATTAAGGGAGCAGCACAACTTTACCGAGACCATCCTGAACACGGCGACGGCGCTGGTCCTGGTCCTGGACCGTGAGGGCAAAATAACAAGGACGAACCATGCCCTTCGGGCGCTAACGGGTTACTCCAGGGATGAACTGGAGGGCCGCCACATGTGGGATACCATTATCCCGAAGCGCCTCGTGGAGCAGGCAAAGGCGCACATAACCGAGACCTTCGCCAGGGGAAAGCCCAGTTCGGGCAACTACCCCGTTCGCGCCAGGTCCGGCGAAGAGCGCATGATTGCGTGGCATTCCAACTTTATTCGTGATGCCGCGGGACAGGCCCGGTGGATAGTGTCCATCGGCAACGATATCACCGAAACGCTGGAACTGAGGGGGAAAATCGAACAGTCGGAACGACTGTACCGAAGCCTCGTCGAGAACAGTCCGGACATTATAATACGCGCCGACACCTCGGGAAAGATAATCTTCGCGGACGGCGCGGGAGAGCGCTTGACAGGCTACAAGCCGGAAGAGGCGGAGGGAAAGTCCATTCTTGATTTTGTGCATCCGGAAGACCGCCCAAAGACAAAAGAGGCGCTGGCGCAGGCCGCCTCCGGAAAGACCATCGAGAGTTTCATCAATCGCGCTATTACACGGAACGGCGGGATTGTCCACCTGAGCACAAACGCCCTGCCGATAACGAACGAAAAGGGCGAAGTAGCCGAAATCCAACTTACCTGTAGCGACGTCACCCCGCTGGTAACGTTGCAGGAGCAACTGAAGCAATACTCCGAAGAACTGGAAAAGAAGGTCGAGGAACGCACCGGGGCATTGCGCGAAGAAATGGAAAAACGCGCAGAGGAAGAAAGATACATGGCCCGTTTCTGCGAGGCGGCGCACCTGGCATTCGTGGGCACCGACGAGAACGGCCTCATCCGACAGTGGAACAGCGCGGCGCAGGAAATGTTCGGCTACTCGTTCGAAGAGGTGGTCGGGAAATCCCCCGCGATTACCGTCCCTCCCGACAGAATGCGCGACTTTGAAAGCGTTATTACGGGAACTCGCAGGGCGGAAAAAATCAAGGGGTTTGAAACCGTGGGAATAACAAAGGACGGCCGGAGAATCGACGTGAAGTTGGACGCGGTTTCACTCCTGGATGAAAACGGGCGTCACGTCCGAGGACTGTGCCTCATTGAAAACATTACCGGCAAAAAGGCCGCTCGGCGTGAAATCGAGCAGGCCCGCGCGCGTCTCCAGATGATACTCGACGAGATACCCGAGTACGGCATCTTTTCCACGGACGCAAACTTCGTGATAAATTATTTCGGCCCGGGCTGTGAAAGGCTGCTGGGCTGGAAGGCGAATGAGGTCGTCGGGATAAAAAACCTCAATGAATTGGCCGTACCGCGCCCCTCGAACGCTTCAGACACTAAACCGGACGAGGCATTCTCAAAGGGCGGACCTGCATCCGGAACCATCCCAATGCGTTGCAGAAACGGCACGACCATAGAGGTCGATGCGATTATCAAACCAATTCGCGACAAGAGCGGCGAGACACAAGGCTTCGTCGCGGTCTTGCGCGACATCACGCGCGAGCGCGAAGTGGCGGGCCGCCTGCTTGAGGACGCCCACCATAAGGCCCTTGGCGCTATTATAGCGGGTCTGGCGGCGGAGTTCGGCGAAATACTGACCAGGCTCGAGCAACAGGCCACACTGGCCGAGGACGACCCGGGATTCGCCGAACAACTGGCGGCCGGCGTCCGCGATGAAGTCCGACGGGCCGGCAGCCTGGTAGATACTTTGAAGCGGCTCTCCCATCCCGCAGCCCGGCCTTTCCAGTTGCTGGACGCCAGGGAAGTCGTGGACGAGGTGGCGCAAATGCTCCAGGGCGAGTTTCAGATGTCCGGCGTGCGCCTGGTCAAGACATACCACAAGGTCGGCAAGACGCTCATGCGCAAGGAAGAGATACAACACGCCTTGCTCAACCTCCTCGTAGCCGGCATGAGTTCCGCCGGCAAGGGCGGCACAGTAGAAATCATCGTTCAGCAAGAGAAGGAGACAGTGACGCTAAACGTCAGGAACAGCGGCGAGGGCATCGAGGCGGAGCATCTCGGCAAAGTCTTCGACCCGAAATTCTGGATTGAACAAACCGCGGGAGCCCAACAGTCCAAGGCCCTCAGCGCCAGCCTGGGCCTGGGACTGATAACGGCCGGAAAGGTCGCCGAAGGTCACGGCGGCGCCATCGAGGTCGAAAGCGAAGTCGGAGTGGGCACATCCATTACAATGAGGCTTCCGCTCAGAACCACCCGCCGCGGCCGAAAGACCACCAGGGTAACATCTCACGCGCAAACGCCGCAGGCAAAACGGGCTGAACTGCCTCTCAAAATCCTCATCGCCGACGACGAAGAGCATATACGATCCGTACTCTCACACGTCGTCAAGGAGTGGCATCACATCCCCGATGTTGTCGACAACCTCGCCGAGGCGCGAAACCTCTGCTCGGAACGCAAGTTCGACGTCCTGTTCATCGACGCCGGATTGGGCGGCCCGGCGGACCTTGCCGACGCGATTTCGCTAGCGAGGAGTTCAAACCCCGCCGTTCGCGCATTCCTCATTTCTGATAATCCCTCAGCCTTGCCTCGGGACCTCAGGGACATAAGCGAAGAAGCGCTCGACCGGTCTTTCAGTGTTGAACAAATTCACAATCTGCTTTCCGGCTAAGCAAAAAAAATGGCATGATTTCTACGTTGACTGACTTTTGCTAACCTCGGTGACTGTCACTAATTACTCAAGTTGACTGACTTTTTGTTAACCTCGGTGACTGTCACCAATTACGGAGCCGTTCCGACCTTGTCGGAACGGATCGTAGATTGGTGACTGTCACCGTAAGGCCCGGCAAAAATGGAAACTTATAGTCAAACATCCGGCATTGCCCGGAAAAACTCAGTCAACTTGAGTATGATTGCAAGAGGGGGGATTTCCAACTCACAGGGCCTTCCGGAGCGTCAGCGGGTCATGTGTGCGCGGAATGCGGCCATCCTGTATAAATTCCTGAACGTTATCAGTCCAGCCAGCCTCAACTCCCGGTCCAACACCGGCAATGCGGCCAGGCCATACCGCGTCATCAGCGTGTAGACCGACGGCAGAGGTTCTTCGGGCCGCACAAAACCGGGAAGCGCCTCATGCCCCAGAATGTCGCCCGCCTTCGCGGCCCCCCACTCGCTGCTCGGCACCTTCTCAAGCATTCTTGCCGTCAGCACCCCTCGCAATTGCCCGGCGTCGTCCAGTACCGGCAGCGCCTCCGCGTTGTAAGGTATCATGTACCGGTTCACCGCTTCGTCCAGCGTCGTCCCCTCCCGGACACAGGGCGGGTTCGTTTGCATGGCGTCAAGCACGCGAAGACCCGACAGGGCCGTCCTTGCCCTTACAAAGTCCATCACCTGGCGGGCGGATCGCTCGAAGAAAAAGCCGACCATCGTGAGGAACATCGCCTGGAGAAATAACCGGCCTCCAGTGGCAACCACCAGCACCAAGCCGGCCCCGATCGCGCCGTAGCCGAGCGCCCTTCCCGCAACGGTGGATACGCCGGTGGCCTTAACGAAATCGCCGGTGGCATGCCATATA
The DNA here is from genome assembly GCA_003644325.1 of Planctomycetota bacterium. Lineage (GTDB taxonomy): Bacteria > Planctomycetota > B129-G9 > B129-G9 > B129-G9 > B129-G9. Next base: position 2,223 of record QNCA01000104.1, on the reverse strand, counting down.
ATTGCCCTGAGCACCCTGCCGCCGTCCAGGGGAAAGCCGGGCAAGAGATTCGTCACGCCCAGGAAAACGTTCAGGTACCCGATATAATTCAGCACCCCTGTTACATACACCGGCGTCCCGGTATGCCCCAGCAGCGCCGCCCCGGACCACATCAGGGCGCCCAGCGCGACAGATGCAAAAGGCCCCGCGAGCGATATCATGAACTCCCCGCCCGCCGTCCGAGGCTCCTCGGTCATCTCGGTCAGCCCGCCGAGAAAGAACAACGTAATCCGCCGGATGGGTATCCTGCCCCCGAGTTGCGTGCGGGCCAGCAGGCAGTGGGCCACCTCGTGTACGAGCACGGAAAGAAAAAAGAGCATCGCGCCCGCCGCCCCCATCAAGACATACACCGCCGCGCCGTAACCGGCGTTCTCGTATTCCCTGGGGAAAAACTCCAGGCCGAACAGGGCCATCAACATTACCAGCACTACCAGGAGGCTCGGCCGCGCATAGACCGGTATGCCCGCCAGCGAAAAGAGTTTAATGCCCGCGAAGACTCCCGGCGAGCGCGAGGGGTATCTGTTCTTCCGAACGGGTGGGGGTATCTGTTCCTGGTCCATTTAGAGTTCTTACAATGCGTGTCGTCGCGGGAAAAGGTCATAACGAAGCCGCTGAACTTCCGAATGCCGCATCACCAAAAAGGCGGGGACAGGCCCTCCCCGTCGCCCCCGTACGATGACAGCCACTCCGCGTCAGGCGGATCGGCGCGATCCCGGTCAACGTGAGCGCGCTACAAACCCGGGCGCGCGGCTTTCGAACTCCGGCTCTGGATGGTCTTCAGCGCAGCGGGACTAAGCCGCCTGCGATGACGGACCTGTGGCCGAAACAGGCTGAAATCACCCTGCGCGGCCGGCAAAACAGCGGGGAAAAGCGCCGTAAGCATCTCGCGATTCCGCACCGAGTACGATACCGCCGGTTCGTCGCGGATGTCGAGAAATGAACGAAAACCCGTGAGCAACTGGGTAAGAATCTTCGAAGGTACCGCCAACATTGTGGCCATTGTGGTGCCGTCATGAACGCCGCCTGCTTGTACATCAGGCCCGTCAACATCTATGCTCGCCAGGTCGTCATCTGTGCGAAGGTATATGTTGCCGCGCCAATCCGTCGCCGAGGCGTGCCGCAGCCGCCGCTCGAACTCCGGACACAACGCCCTCAGGAACGCTCCCAAATCCAGGATTAAGGCCATGTCCTCGTCCTTTGTGGGATCGTTCGTGGGACCCATGGCCAGGCAGGTCCCGCCAAATTGCATACACAGCCTGCTGAACGGGTGAAACGGTGAGAAGGGAAAGTACGTCTCCTTGACGTTGTGCTCTGCGGCCGTCTCGCCGATGGCTCGCAGCAGCGTCTCCATCGCCGCGGGGCCCGCGCCGCCCAATTCGGTCACGTATATCTTGCCCCACCACGCCTGCTCCTCCGGCTCGGGCTGGACCATCATGCGCACATATCCCAGCGGCTCATCCCGCTGCCCGGATACGACCGTTATGTTCTCGTCGGGTATCTCCCTGTGCGACAGCATCCGTGGATGGTACCTGCGGAACCTCCCGGCCAGCGACTCCACCTGCGGTCGGTCTTCGTCGCGGAAGTGCCTTACGGTATGTTGCTTGCGCGCCGCCAGCGCCTGGGTGGTCTTTATGGTGACAATAGCGTGGTAAAAACAGGGAACGTAATTCGCCCGGCCGTAAAGGAACCTGTTGCCGTGCGCTATCACTGCAGAGACATCGTTCTCTTTGAGAAAACGGTGCGATAGTTCTATCAGCGTGTCAAAGTACTCCGGCTCCCCGGTCTGCAGGAATTGAGTCTCGCAGTGGTCCTCGTCCGACATGCCGCCTATTCGCGCCACCTCGACGGGGGTTTTACCAATATAAAGCAACTGGCGGTAAAACTCTATCTTGCTGACGCGCGCGCCCTCCTTGTGAAGCGCCAGCGCGAATCCGTTCTTCAGCAACTCCACGCGAAGGTCATATTTTCCCTTGTAAGCGATCGCTCTGGAACCTCTTGAGATCTTGCCGCTCATCACATCATCCCCATCTCGTGTCACACACACAGCCGCCACCGTCCGCCCACCGCGTAAGACAGGCTCCCGAGGACTATTGTACACCCCTCCGGGGGCACGTCAAACATATTCCGCTTATCTCTCCAGTGGGAGGAGGAGAGCGCTCCTCACCCTCGCAAATGCCCCGGTCG
>QNCA01000103.1 GCA_003644325.1 Planctomycetota bacterium | reverse complement strand
CTCAAAGACCGACCTTATCCTCGGAATCATCACAACCGGCCTGACGGTGAAACAGGCCGAGAAACTCGTCCGACTCGATCTGTTGCAGTACATCCGAAGCGACGCGATATTCATCTCCGACCAGATAGGGGTCAGCAAGCCGAACGTCAAGTTGTATCTCAGGGCGCTGTCGGATTTGCGCCTCAAGCCCAACGAGGCGATGTATATCGGCGATAACCCCGTCAACGATATCGACCCGCCCAACACCGTCGGCATGATAACCGTGCGTAACCGCCGAACCGGCAAGTACACCGGTCTTGAAGGCAAGACCCGCCCCAACTACGAAATACATAACTTTTACGACCTGCTCGACATCCTCGCCCGGGATTTCAACATTAAAGTGCAATAGCACTGCGCATTTCTCGCAACAGGGCAAATCCGTGTAATCGTGGTAGAGGGCTGCCGCTACATTTTTTCGTGGAACACCAGTTCCGACATCTCCTTCCGGGGCGGCGCCTTCGACTCACCCTCCGGATACCCCACCGGCGTGAACGCCACCACCTGGTATCCTTCCGGCACGGCCAAGACCTCGCCGGCCTTCTTGTAATCAAACGAGCCGACGATCACCGTGCCCAGGCCCCTTGCGTGCGCCGCCAGGCAGAAGTTTTCCATTGCCAGCCCGACATCGAACATGTGCCACGCCTTGTCATCGACCGGTTGGCCCTTCTTGTATCCGGAGGCGTCGATCTTTCCCACAAAGACCACCACCGCCGGCGCGTTGGCCACGGCCTCCCTCGCCGGGTTGCGCGGGGACATCGTCTCTACCAGTTTCGCCTTGGTGCCCGGGTCTTTTACCACTATGTAACGTGCGCATTGCATGTTCGCCCACGACGGCGCCCATCTGGCCGCGTCCAGCAACTCGTCGATGAGGCCCTCTTCGAGCGGCTGTGCGGTATACTTACGCACGCTCCTGCGTCCTTTGATTCCTTCAAAAACATCCATGCTTGCCCTCCAGAAGTTACGGTTCCGATGTCGAATTATATTCGCCCTGTCCCGAAATGCAACAATCGGGTGATAAAAGGACGGGACGGCCGTCGGCCGCCCCGTCCCCTGTGTTATAAATGGATGCGCCGGTTCAGAAGTCAAATTGCAGCCTGAGCCCCGCGACGGCGGCGGTGCTCGAGCGGCTCTCGCCGCCGGGATTGTCGAGCACCTGGAATACCGGCGATATGTGCAGGAAGTCCGTCACGTGGAACATGTAGTAAAGTTCGTAGAGGTGTTCATTCTTCTGAAACTCCGGACGGGCGAAGTGCGCGCGGGCGTTCTTTACGTTGATGGCCGTTCCAAAGCCGAGGCGGTCGTTCTCGCGCCCCCACATGCTCCCGTCAAGTTGAAATCCGAACGACCAGAACGCCTCGTTCAGCGCCAGGGAGTTGTCCTGCACCCCGTAGCGCATGAAGAGAGTGATGTTGTCATATACCTCCTGGTCGAAACTCAGATACACGCCCGACAGGGTTGACTCGCCTTCCTCGTCGCCCCTGCGCATCTCCCTGAGGGAGAGCGTGTCGGCCTCGCTCAGCCAGCCGCCCAGGCGGTAGTTGCCCGGACGTCCGTTGACGAATCGCTTGAGGGATGGGTGCTTGTGCGGGCGGAACCATACCTCGCCGATGACCAGGCCGTCCTGGGTCACCTCGTTGAAGTTCGTGTCCGTCTCGCTCAGGCCTAACTGGAGCAGCAGGAAGTCGGTCGCGTTCTCGTCTTCATCGTCCAGGTCAACCCCGCCGAAGGGCGAGTAAAGCATGCGGATGGCCGCATCGTTGTCGTCCGGGAACGCGATGGCCGCGTTGTTCACGAGCGAAGAACTGATGAACTGCCACATCTCGTCGTTTGCTACGGCGTTCGAATCGAAGTAGTTGGTGAGGTCCAGTTTTCCGAATGTGATGACGAATTTGTCGGTGAAGAAGGAGCCTTCATAATACGCCTCCGTGACCCTCATGTCGGACGCCGAGCCCGAATTCGTCGGATCCAGCGGGTCGGCCGTCGGATTCGCGTCGTCGTTCAGGCCCATGTTGTTCGGGATGAAGGCGTCGATGCTGTCGCCGTTGCCGCCCTCTATCAGCATGAAGGCGTACTGGTTCTCGGCCAGCCGGGCCGTCATCTCCAGGCCGAACGAGAACGACAGGGCGTCGCGGCGGGCGTTGTCGCGCTCGCCGTCGCCGTTCTTGTCGATGACATTGCTCGTCAGGACGGTCTGGTAGATGAACGTAAGGTAGCCCGCCATTTCCATATCGAAACCGAGCAGGGCCCGCTTGGCTTCGGGTCCGGTCATCTGCTCGATGATGGTTTCGCGGTTCTGATCAAACCATTCCTCCACGCGCTTGCCGATTGCCTCTTCATCGGCCGGCGGCAGTCCCATGGATTCCAGTTTTTCCAGGCGTGCTTTCACATCCTTCAGTTCCTTCTCCACGCTTTCCAGTTTGCTTACTCTTCTCTGCAGCGCCTTCAGCGCTTCCTCGGCGCTGTTTTCCTCCGCCTGCGCGGGGACGGCGGTCGTCAGGACGACGGCAATGGCCGCCACGAGACATATCGATAGCGCAAAACGGTCCTTTTTCATGCTTCTTCTCCTTCAGAAAAAAGCGCAATCCCTTGCGGGGCCGGTTGGAAAGTGATAACACGAATAATATATTCGTAGCACGAATCGCCGGGCCTGTCAAGGCCTTTTGGCGAGATGACAGTCACCATTACGGAGCGCAGCCCCGATTTATCGGGGCCGGCTCGTAGATGGTGACTGTCACCTCGCGCCTGGGCGGGCAACGTCTGTCCCCCCTGTGTCAGCGAAAGATTCAACCACATTTCTGACGCACACCCTTGCACGTGTTGTCGTGCAGCCCGGGCATGGGCCGGCGCATCCGCAGCCGGCGTCCTTTCGGCCCAGCGCCTTGTAGAGGCTGCGACCCGCAAGGATTGATGCGGCAAGGACAATAGCGGTGACTATGGCGATTTCGAGCATGGCGATGTCAGAGTCCTATCTGCAGCAACGAACCGATTTGGAAAACGATAACGGTCAAAACGAACGCGAGAACCGTAAGGCCGGCTAACTGGAACAGCGCCCAGCCCCAGGAGTTGGCTTCACGCTTGGTCACCGCTATGGTCGCCATACACGGAGCGCTTATCAGGCAGAACAGCATGATGCAAAAGCCGGTGAGGGGGTTGTATTTTCCCTTCAGCGTCTCGCGAAGGGGTTCCGATTCTTCGTCGGCCTCGCCCAGTGAATAGACGACGCCCATCTGTCCGACGAAGACCTCTTTTGCGGCGAAGGCGCCTATGAGGGCGGTCCCCATTCGCCAGTCGAAACCCATGAGTTTCAGCGCCGGTTCAAGTCCGTGCCCGATGCGCCCGGTAATCGAGTAGGCCAGGATTTCTTCCTCCTCTTCGAATGAGCATTTCTCAATCTCCTCGTCGTAAGGCGCACGCATGTCGTCAATCAGCCTTATCGCGAGGGGATAGACCTTGCTTTCCTCGGATTCAATCTCGGCGAGTCTTTCGTCCCGTTCTTCCTCGAGTTCCCTGTATTCATCAGAGCCTTCCTCGAGTTCTTTCTCTTCGACTTCCTCGTCGAACCTTGCACGGGCTTCCAGGATTGCATCGCGGACTTCCAGCAACTTTTTTACCTTCGGATAGTTTTCCCTGTCGGCGTCGGCCAGTTTTTCGAGTTTTTCGTTCTTTGCCTCTTCCGCCGCGGCGAATTCCGGCTGGTAATCCCACCACTTCTCCTGTTCCTCTTCCATTTCGAGTTCGGTTCGCAGGGACGCGACTATCAGGTCGGAGTCGGGCTTCAGGCCGAGCGGCCCATTGAGCGTCTTTGCCCGCTCAAGGTACTCCATCTTCGCCTTATCGGCGAGAGCCTCATAGTCCCTGTCGAACTGCGGTTTTCTCGGAAAGTTGCTTATCGCCCACAGAATTATGACCACGGCCAGTATTATGGTGCCTGCCTTCTTGACATAGAGCCGGGCACGCTCCCACATGTGTATGATGATTCCCTTAAGCGTGGGCATGCGGTAGGGCGGCAGTTCCATGACAAAGGGGCTTGATTCCCCTTTGAAGAGTGTGCTCCTGAGCGTCTTTGCTCCGATGATTGCAAGCACGATGCCGATAAGATACATAATCCAGACCATCGGCCCGCCCCACGCCGCAGGGAAGAAGGCGGCCGTGATGATCATGTATATGGGCAGCCTGGCGCTGCAACTTATCAGCGGTGCGACCAGCATGGTGGTCAGCCTGTCGCGGCGGTTCTCCAGCGTGCGCGTGGCCATAATCGCCGGTATGGTGCATCCCACCCCCAGGAGTAATGGGATGGAACTCTTGCCGTGCAGCCCTATCTTGTGCATGATGCGGTCCATGATGAACGCTACGCGTGCCATATAGCCGGTGTCCTCCAGGAATGCCATGACGAGGAAGAGCAGGACGATGTTGGGCAGGAACACGAGCACCGCGCCGACACCGCCGATTATGCCGTCAACCAGCAACGACTTGAGAATGCTGTCGCTGCCTCTTGGCCACAGTTGCGCCACTGTCTCCTGCGAGAACTCCTGGCCCTGTTCTATCCAGCCCATAAACGGGTCCCCCAGGGTGAACACCAGGTGGAAAGCCAGGAACATCAGCCCGAGGAATATCGGCAGGCCGAGCACCCTGTTGGTCAGGACGGAGTCTATCTTGTCGCTGACCGTGTGGCGGAATTCGACGCTGCTCTTGACCGCCTCCTGGCAGGCGCCGGAGATGAAACCGTAGCGCCTGTCGGCGATGATGATTTCGGGTACGTCGCCCAGGATGCTCTCTATGTGAGCGCTGCTCTTTTCAACTTCCGACAGTATCTCCGCGGCGGCGGGGGTTGACTTCTCGAGTTTGGCGCGGACCTCTGAGTCGTTTTCGAGGAGTTTCAACGCTACCCACCGCGGGGAGAGATGGTTCAGCGGCACGGCGTGGTCCTCCAGGAGCCCCTGGATTTTCGCTATTTCCTCTTCGAGTTCCTTGCCGTAGTTGAGTCTTATTCCGTGGTCTTTTTGCTCCCCGGCTACGCCCGCCGCTGCCGACAGCAGGTCCCGCGTTCCACGGTTCTTGTGACCTATGGTGGGCACTATGGGCACCCTGAGCAGTTCCGATAACTTTCCTATGTCTATGTCGAATCCGCGCTTTCGCGCCACGTCGCTCATGTTCAGCGCCAGCACCAGCGGCACGCCCATTTCCATGAACTGTGTCGCCAGATACAGGTTTCTCTCAAGGTTCGAGGCGTCAAGGATGTCTATCACCACGTCCGGTTTCTCGTCCACGACGAAGTTCCTGGCGACGATCTCTTCGATGGAATAGGCCGTCAGACTGTAAGTGCCCGGCAGGTCAACCACGTGTATCGTCGCGTCGTTGTAACTGCACGTGCCTTCCTTTTTCTCGACCGTGACACCGGGATAGTTTCCGACGTGCTGGCGTGCGCCGGTAAGGTTGTTGAAAATCGTGGTCTTGCCGGAATTCGGATTGCCCGCCAGGGCTATTGTCATCTTCTTCATGGTTGACTCCATTGGCCTGCTGAAAATTGGTGACAGTCACCAATTTAACTTTACTAACCCCCGTTATATACTGTACTTAAATTGGTGACTGTCATCAATTAATTTGTTCGTACGGGCCACAAGTGCCCAGATCGCCGATACGTCACTGAACGTCCACCATTATGTTTTTCGCTTCGTCCTTTCTGAGGGACAGGTGGTATCCCTTGACGACTATGTCTATCGGGTCGCCCAGCGGCGCTACCCGCTCAATCTCAATCGGCGTGCCCGCCACGACGCCCATCTCGGCGATTCGCTTGTTGGCATGCCCGCCGCCCGCGACCTTTACTATTGTGCCTCGCTGTTTCGGTTTCATTTCACTTAG
>QNCA01000102.1 GCA_003644325.1 Planctomycetota bacterium | reverse complement strand
TAATCTGCTGTTTCACAACACCTTACGGTGACAGTCACCAATCTACGATCCGTTCCGACAAGGGCGGAACGGCTCCGTAATTGGTGACAGTCACCGAGGTTAGCAAAAGTCAGTCAACTTGAGAAGATTAAAGATGGTGGTTCGCGGTACGCTCGGGGAGTCAGACCCATTCCCCGTCCCGACAGGGAATGGAGGCCTCCAGGGGCGGCTTCGTCAAAGGGTAACAAGGTCATAGTCGAGGACGCCCAGGCCCAGGGATTGGGCGTGGATGAGTTGGCTCATGTAGTCGAGGTGCGGGGTGAGTTCGTGAAAGATGTCGCGGCCGGAGCGCTCGTTGATTATGTCTATGGTGGCGTGTTCCAGGGCGACGATGTCTCGCGAGGCCAGGATGCCGATGTCGGGCAGGATGGGATCCTGTTTTTTGCCCATACAGTCGCATTCGGCGGTGAAATCTATGACGAAGTTCAGGTAGGCGCACTTGTCCATCTTGTCTTTGATTGCGCCCCAGGCATGCTCGGCTATTCTTTCGTTGAGCATGGCACTTCTGTTGCCCCAGGTGTGCTTTATGGCGCCTGCGGGACAGACGGCCAGGCATTCGCCGCATCCTATGCAGAGGGAGTGGTCTATGTGGGCCTTTTCATCCTTGACGACGATAGCGTGTGCGGGGCACCATTTGGCACACGTGCCGCAGCCGGTGCATTTTTCTTCGAGCACTTCGGGGAGGATGTCCGAGTGCTGGGCGAGTTTGCCGGCACGGGCGGCGCATCCCATTCCGACGTTCTTAATCGCTCCGGCGTAGCCGGCGGCTACGTGGCCGGTGACGTGGGTAAGGACGAGCATCGCGTCGGCCACCATGAAATCGCCGGCGATGCGCACGACGTCAAAGTGCTTGCCCCCCTCTATCTTCACGTCAACCTGATTGCGGCCCTTCAACCCGTCGGCTATAATGACCGGTACGCCGAGGTTTTCCAGGCTGAAGCCGTGCCGGGCGGCCAGCATGAGGTGGTCATACGTGTTGGAACGCTGCCCGGAGTAAAGGGTGTTGGTGTCCGTGAAGAAGGGTTTTGCCTCCAGGGCCTTTACCCTGTCTGACACCGTGCGGGCCAGGCCGGCGTCTATGTGCCCTTCGTTGCCCTTCTCTCCGAAGTGGATTTTGACTGCAACGAGGTCGTTCTTGTCGATACATTGCGCGATGTCCGCGGCGTCGAACAGGCGAACGATCTTTTCCTGCAAGTCCTTTACACAGTCGTCCTCGGAGACGCCTGCCAGATATACCTCCGGTTTGACCATCGGTGTTACCTCATCGTCGGCGATTCGTCTTCTTGCGGTTGACGCTCTTGGCGCTGCGCTTTCGCCGAGACGGAGCCGGGACGCCCCGCTCGGAAAACATCGCGGGTATCTGCTCGAAGTGGTGCAGGTGCGCGCGGCAGCGGCAGTCCGAGGACCCGAAGCCGGGCGCGACTACCGATGCACCGGGCAGCGAGGCGACGCGCCGATTCAGGGCGCATTCATCCCCGGGCTCGTACGTCCTTACATCTATAACACTCGCCTTGCGGCGCAAGTAGTCTATGTGCCAGTGCAGTTTCTTTCTAAGCCGGAGGTGCCTGGCAATCCGTCCGGCAAGGCCCCTGCGGGCGCTGCCGACATAGACGTAGTATCCGGCCGGGAAAAATTTGCAACCCAGCCGTCCAACGGTTATTTTCGCAGGGCGGGCGAGTTTCAGCACAAGACAATACAAACCACCGCGCGGCTTTTGCGTATTATATCCTGTCGGCGGCACATGGAAATTATAACAGAAAACAGGGGTTTTGGGAAGGCGCCGGTCGGCTCGGGGAACATGTAAGAATCTTGGAAAGGCCGCACCGGTGACTGTCGCCATTATCCATTCGGACCCTGACGGGTCCTCAGGGCGAGGACCCGGAACGGGCGGAGCGCAGGCGCTCTGAAGGAGCGGCCCGCTCGTAGGTGGTGACTGCCACCGTGCCAAGCAGCGCCCAGGATTCTTACATGCTCCCGGTCGGCTCGGAAGGAAACGGGCGGCCTGGGGCCGGACGGTGTTGCCAAAACAGGCAACGGGCGACAATCTGGCGACAAATGCGCCATTCGGGTGTGATGGCTGGAGGCCTGACCACACCGGATCGCCAACGTTAAGCGGCGTTATAGCAAGTCCTTAGGCTGAGCGACGCCCGTGGGAGATGCGTTGGTATAAAGTTTGCGGAGCGTTACGGACAGGACTCAGGCCCTGTTGTTTCCCATTTTTGTCTTCAGGCAGATTACAGACTATTGCGGAGGTCCGGAAATGAGTCGCGCATTGAAAGTTCTGACGTTGTTGGGAGTAATGCTGGCGTGTGGCGCGGCGATGGCCGCGGACATCGAGGTAAGTTCCGTGCAGGGGGAGGCGAGTTATGCGAAGCCGCCCAAGATAGACGTAGAGAGGCAGAGCATAAAGTTCGGTGACAGGGAATACCCGTGGAAGTACCTGATAAACATTAAACTGCGTCCGCTGCAGAATCGGCCGGGGAAAGGCTATAAGATATTCCTGCGCAACGGCGACCTCTTCTACGGCGACATAGTGGGTGCGAGCATCGAGGGGACGGACCTTTTTCTGAAGATCAAGTCGAATTTCTTCGGCGGCGAAGTCCGGAGCGTAAGCATCAACGGCATTGCCGGCGTACAGAACCTGAACTTGAAGGTGTATATGCAACGAGCGCTCGCCACGCTTCAACGCAAGGCCAAGAACGCTCCCTTCGGAAGGATAGATTTTCACGGGAAGCCCATGACCGCGGAAGAACTGCAGGAATTGTTTGACAAGCAGCCCGACAAGTTCGCCGCGGAGGGCGAAAAGGAACTGGCCCGCACCTCGAACGACTTCGCGCGCTTTATGAAGGACAAGAAGAGATGGGAGTATGACTTCTTTTACGGTATCAAGGGCCGCGAGACCGAGGCATACGGCCTGATAGACAGGATTGACGACAATCTTAACGTGGTCCTGGTATGGGAAACGTCCAAGAAAGAGGTTTCGGGCAACCTGAAAGACATCGTCGGCCTGGGCTTCAAGGCCGATGAGAAGCCAAGCGGCTTTGGCGCCGAACCGTACGTGAAGATACTTGGCGTCAGGGGAGAGGTCGTCACCGGGCAGATCACATCCGAAAAAGACGGCGTCATTGAGGTGAAGACAGATATTGCGGGGATTACACTGAAGTTGTCGATGGACGATATTGCCGAGATAATATTCTTCAACGGCTCGTTTGTTTTCCTGTCGGACCTGGCCGAGGACGGCGCGAAAGTCAAGGCGGTGGAATACGGCGACATCTGCATGCCCGGGACCACGACGTCGGAATCCTTCCCCTGGCAGCGCGACCGCTCGACTATGGAGAAGCGCCCGCCGCTTAAACTCAACGGCAAGATATACCGCAAGGGTATCGGCGTGCACTCCCACAGCGAGTTGACATTCCAGATCGGGGGCGCGTACAAGAGATTTAAGGCGCTGGCAGGCATCCACGACGACGTGCCGAAACCCGGCAACGTTACAATTGAGATATATGGCGACGGCAAGGAGATGCTGAAAAAGACCACGGTCAAAAGCGGCGACAAGCCGCTCGCGATTGACGTTGACGTGACGGGCGTCAAGGAACTCAAGATAGTGGTGGACTTCGGCGAAGGCGGTTACCACAACGACCATTGCGACCTGGCCAATGCAATCCTGGTTAAGTAACCGCATAAACTCTGACCTTCAAGGGCCCCGCACAGTCGGGGCCCTTTCTTTTTGCCCCTTGTCGACTTCTTGTCGCTAAATATTAGCGCCGGTGGAGACGATATACGTTATATTGACGAAGGCGGAAGCGTACTATCTTCATGCTCTATCGGAGTATCGAGATGAAAAATTGCATTGCTTTTATGACCGTGGTTTCTATAATGACTGCCTTATCCGGCTGCACGGTATCGGAGCAGCATCCCGGCCCGGCCGAACAGGCGGCGCCCGAAGATCCGCACCTGGCGCTGAAGGAGTACCTGGAGTCCCGCTTGGACGGAGCCCTCATGCCCGGGTGGGAATTGATGCAAATCGAGCAGTGCGAGGCCCTTCCCGGATGGGTAAGCCAGAGCGGCAAGAAGGGGTGGCACCTTGTTATCAAGTCCGCGCCCGACCCGGAGGCGGACGGCTGGAGGGTGGCATGTCACTTCTGGGCGTTTCAGGATGACTGGGTCGGCCGGAAGAGGCCGCTGGAGGCCGACAGCAAGAAGGCGTCCGCGCTTTACTACGGTCAAAGCGACCGGCTGATGTTGTTTGTGCAGCCGCCCGAGAACCCCGCCGCGACATCGATGGCGGTAGCGCAGGTGGCGCTGGCGCTCGGGGTGCCGGACGTGCGGGCCGAGGCCGCATCGCAGGACAAGCAAAAGGTCCGGGCAATGCGGGACAGGCTGCTCTCCGCCGCGGGCGCCGACAGGCACGTGGTGGTCAAGATGGTTGACAGGATGATCGAAACCAGGTTCGCCGTCATTGTGTTCGTCAGGAACCGGAGCGGCCGCGACGGCGTGATTCTGTTGCGGGCATTGCGGGAGGCATTCCCGGACAAAAAGACGTTTGTGATTAACCGCTTGGGACAAGAACTCCAGGACAGCATAGTCGCCGGTGGAAAACGGTAAGAAAACAACCAGGCTGACAGAGAAGGAAGACTCGATGGAAGACGGCGAGCAGCAGCCACCCACCCACCAAGGCGGGGAGAAAGAGCACTACTGCTCAATCCACCCGGATACACGTGCCTTCAAGAAGTGTCCCGTGTGCGGCAAGTATTTTTGCGCGCGATGCCTGGTGCACTATTACGGGGTGTACTACTGTGAAGCCTGTGGAGCGGAACACTCCCCGAAAAGGCCCACCCGGAAGAGACAGGATATACCAACCAGAACAACCACTGCCCCCACTGACGCCGCTCCACTGCCCGACCGCTACAATGAGTCGCCCAAGGCCCGCCGTGCCCTGACACTGGCCCTCGTAGGATTGATACCGGGAGTGGGGCTTGTCCTGGACGTAATAGCCCTTATCGTAACGTTCGGCGCTTTCTCCGAGTTGAGTGAAATACGCGGAATGCGCGGGACCGGCAGGGCCGTCGCCGCAATGCTCATAGCGCTGGTGTGGCTGGCTGCGCAACTGGTCGCGGCCGTGCTGTTGTTGCAACATTACTCAAGTTGACTGACTTTTGCCAACCTCGGTGACTGTCACCAATTACCCATTCGGACCCTGACGGGTCCCCAGGGCGAGGACCCGGAACGGGCGGAGCGCAGCCCCCCCCCTGATTTATCAGGGGGGCCGGCTCGTAGATTGGTGACTGGTCACCGTGCCGGGTGTTTCTTTATCCAATCAAAAAGCAATAAAAGCCGGCTTGGCCTGAACAGGCACACCCCGTACCGACCTGCCCGATATTGCCCCTCATCTATACGGAGAATCACGAAAACCGGTCGGTCGTGGGCATGATCACTCCAGCCTTATTCCGCAATTCGGGCAGTACCACCGCGGCGTCGCCGCTATCACCAACCGCGTTATAAATACTACCAGCGCGATGAGCAAGCATAGTCCCAGCAAGACCGACACACCGATTATCACCCATATTTCCGCGCCTTGAATGAGAAGTCCAACAGAAACGGAAATCCAACTTCCTTGAAGAACAACCATTCCTACGAAAACCACCATCGGCAGCCAGAACCCATCTGCCGGCGTCCGCCTCACCGCTCCCCGGAAATTGCATTTCGGATTTGGACAGATGAATGTCTTCGTGCCGGGTACGTTTACCTGCGCGGGCAAATACTGCGGGAGTTTCTGTTGCCGACGTTGCGCGTCGAATTCCTCCTTTTCCTTTTTCAGCCGCGAGGAAGGCACAAAGATGTTCCCGCAATGCGAGCACTTCACGCGCCGG
>QNCA01000101.1 GCA_003644325.1 Planctomycetota bacterium | reverse complement strand
TGTTGAGCAGGATTTCCGCCTTCCGCGCCAAGAAACCCGCCCCGGCCCCGCGGTATAGGTCGAAGGCGCGGTTGAGGTACTTCAGGCCCGCCGGCGAGGCGTCCTCTCCCGCGCTGTGGCCGTACTCCAGCAGGAACAGCCCGAAGTCCTGGCAGGCCCGCGCCAGGCCCAGCGAGTCCTGGTGACGCTCGAATATCGCTATGCTTTCCCTGTAACACCTCTGTGCCTGCTCGGTATCGTTTTCTTCCATGTAGATATGCGCCAGTACGCGGTGCGCCCTGGCCAGTATGCCCCGGTCGTCCAGCAAGGTCGCCCGGTTTATGGCCATGGTCAGGAACTGCCGCGCGGTGAACAGTTCCCGCTTGCGAAAGAGCACCTCGCCCAGGAGGTAGAACACCTGCGACAGTTCGCGCTCCGCGCCTATCTTTTCGAATATCCGGCGGCTGTGACCGAGGAACTCGTGCGCGGTGTCGTACTCGCCCCGCTTGAGGAACGCCCCGCCCAGCAGCCAGGCAATGCTTGCCATGCGGTACTTGCTGTTGAGCGACCTCGCCATTCCCAGCCCGCGTTCGCACAATTCAATGCCGCGCTTCAGGTCGTCGCGCTCAATGTTCAGCGAGCCCAGCAGCGCGTAAGCGTCGCAGACCTTGCGCTTCTCGCCGACTTCCTTCGCTATGCTCAGGCAGCGCTCCAGCGCCTCCTGTGCCTTCTCCAACCGCCCTCTGCTCAGGTGGAACTCCCCTGCGGATGCGAGGTACTCCAGCATGTTCAGCGCGCCGTCGCTGCGGCCGGAGACCTCGTGCATCTGGAGCATGTAAGTCTCGGCGCTCTCGACCTTGCCGACGTAAAGGAGCGCCCGCACCATTGCCGCCAGTGCGCGGAGTTTCAGCCGGTTTATATTGCTCCGCTCGGCGGCGGCCAGCGTCTCCTGCAGCGCCGTTATACCCTCCTCGGCCCTGCCGCGCCTCAGCAGCACGGTGCCCAGCAAAACGCCGGCATCCACGAGCGTTCCCCTGTCCTCCGCCTCGCCGGCCAGCCGCCTGGCGTGGGCCAGGCGCTCCTCGGCGGCCTTCAGGTTGTCCATGTGCAGGTAGTACTCGCCCCGGGCGGCCGACAGTTCGGCGTCATCGATGCCCAGCCGCGCCAGCGCCTTCTCCGCGTAGCGGAAGCATTCCCCGGCGCGCTCGACATCGCCCGATACCATGTACATCCTGCCCATGTCGCGGGTGATTTGCGCGGACTCGCGGGAGTCCTTTTCGCTGTTTCTGAGGGCCGCTTCAAACTGCGCCCGCGCCTTCGTGAGATTGCCCAGCGCCGTGTTGAGCCGCGCCATCTTGCCCAGCACGGCGACATGCCGCCGCCTGTCGCCGCCGTGCTCGCTGATAATCGCCAGCGCGCGCTCGTAGCAGGCCAGGGCGGGCCGCAGGCCCTCCTCCGTCTCGGCGCGCTCGCCGGCCATCAGCAGGCACTCCAGCAGCCTGCGGTTGTTATTGCACCCGCCGTAGTGATATATCAGGTCACCCAGCACCGGGTCGAGCGAGTCCTCGTGACGCGCCTCGATTATCCGTCCCATCTGCTCGTGGTGTTTCGACCTGGTGCGCATGTCCATGCGCGTGTAAAAATAATCGCGCACGCGCCCGGTCGGAAACCTGTACGTCCTGCCTTCGGGCCTGACCATCTCCTTCAGGACCCCCTGCGAGACGAGGTCGCCCAGGATGTAATAGAGGTCCAGTTGCGTCATGCGGGTTAGCCTCATCAGGGCACTGAAGTCGATGCCCCACCTGACGACGGCGGCGGCCTCGACGACTTCGCGGTGGCGCGGGCCCAGCGTCAGCGCACGCTCCAGTATCACGTCCTCAAGCGTGTTTGGAATGTTGTAATGCTCCAGTTTCTCCTCATCCAGTCGCCAGCGGCTGCCGACGCGGAATATTATTTCCTGGTCTGCGAACGATTTCACTATCTCCTCGGCGAAGAGCGGGTTGCCGCCGGTTATGCGTCCCACCTCCTCGCCCAGTCTGCGCGCGGTCTCCGAGTGGCCCATCATCGAGCCTATCATCTGCTCCAGGTCCTTCCGGTCGATGGGCTTCAGGCGGACGTCGATTATCGCCCTGTTCTTCTGCAGGCGGCCGAGCAAGTGCGTAAAGGGCGTATCCCGCACGCCGGGCTCGTCCAGAAACGATGCCACCAGGCACAACGCCTTGTCGCCGCATTCGCCCGCCAGTCTGCCGAAAAGGTCGCAGCCGAACCTGTCGGCGAATTGCAGATTCTCCACGCACAACACCAGCGGCCTGTGACGGCAGATGGTCAGCAGCAGGTCCGCGATGTTCCGCGCCATCAGGGTGGGTTCCAGCGAGATCGCCTGCTGCAGGTTCTCCAGGTACCACTCCGGCTCGCTCTTCGGCATCAGGCGCGTCAGCATTATGCTCCACTCCCATATCTTCTCCGAGAGCAGCCGGTCGTCAAGCCGCTCCAGCACGTGGAACGCCTGTGAGAGGATGTCGGCATAATACTGGGCATGTGCGCCGGGCGAGCGCGAGCAGGTGCCTGAAAGGAAGGCCAGTTCGTCCAGGAGGTGTTCCGCGCGGAATTCCCTGAGCAGCCGCCGCTTGCCGGTGCCGGCGGCTCCGTGGACCAGCACGCAGCACCCGCGCGATCTGAGGGCCTTTTCGAGGTAGGTATTGAGGACCTTTATCTCCCTCTCCCTCCCGACGAAAGCGGGCGCGAAGAGATAGCGGCGTCCCTTGAGCACGGCGGTCTCGCGGGCCTCTCTGCCGCCCATCAACTCCGCCAGGCGACGCCCCACGTCCTCGGCGGTCTGGTAGCGCCGGTCGGGGTTCTTGTTCAGGAGGCGCAGGATGAGCGCCTCAACCTGCGGAACAACTTCGGGGTTGATTTTGGAAGGCGGCTCGGGGGGCCTGTTCAGATGGCCCAGGGCGATGGTCATAAAGTCCTTGCCCTGGAAAGGAAGCCGCCCCGTCAGCATTTCGTACAGGAGCACGCCGAGCGAGTAGAGGTCCGAGCGCGCATCCTTGCCCAGGCCCTTTATCTGCTCCGGGGCCATGTATTCTATCGTCCCTTCGACCTTCACGTCTTCCTTCACCGTCACGGCCTCGCTGTCGGCCACCCGCCGCGACAGCCCGAAGTCTATCAACTTTACCCGGCTGTCGCTCACGTGGGCCGAGGCGGGGATATCGCGCTGCCCGCTCTCTTCGGCTTTCGGTCTTCCGGGAGCGGGGGGCAGACCCTTTCCCGTCGCTTCGCTCCTCCTCTCTGGCTGAAAAGACCGAGCCTTTTTTTCGGCTCGGGCGGGCAGCGTCTGGCCCCCTTGCCTGCTGCTAATAAGCACGTGCGCCGGCTTCAAGTCCCCGTGTACGAGGCCCTTCTTGTGAATGAAGTTCAGCGCCCGGCATATCTCCACGCCTATGTGGAGCGCCTCCGCCATCGGCAGGGGCTTTGAGGTGTCCAGCACGCCGGCGTCGATATACTCCATCGTGAAGTAACGCCTGCTGAACTCGTACATCCGGACCAGGTTCGGATGCTCGATCTCTTTAATGGCGCTGAATTCGTTCTCGAACCGCCCAAGTCCGTCGCCTGTGACGAGGTCCGGCTTGATGGTCTTCAGCGCGACTCGTTCGTTGTTCGTCACGTCCCGCGCGAGGAAGACCTGTCCCATCGCACCCGCGCCCAGCAGGCGGAGCAACTCGTAGCGATTGTCGATTGTATCACCGACCTTCACGTCGTCTCCGTCAGAACACGTTTCCCCTTGCCCTTGCCCTTGCCCTTGCCCTTTGCCTAATCATCGGTTTTCGGTCTTCGGTCTCTTGTTGCCTTTGCCCCTTCTGTTGAATTATTCCACATATCGAAGCATTATACAACATGTAGGGAAAATCCGCAAGGCAGCGGAAGGCAGAAGGCGGAAGTCAGAAGGCAGCCCGCCCAGCCTGCCCGTATGGGAGCCTAAAGCCTCGGCTTTACGGCCCGGGAAGCGAGGCGGGATAGGGTGCATCTCAGGATTGTGGGTGAATTTTTCCCTGACACAGGGGGAAGGGATATGACTCCCCGCGCCCAGGCGCGAGGCCCGTACGGGCCGTCGCTTGTATACCCTTTGCTTCAAACGCAATTTCGACTTCGGTAATTTCTACCCACATTTCTGACGTGCACCCATGAAGACGAGGCCTATGCTGTGTATGCGATGGCTTTTGCCTTCCGGTAACGACTTGCAGTGAGTGGTGAGAAGAAGGGGTCGGACGGCTACCGGCGGAGCCGTTTCACGAGTAGGAGCGAGCCTGACAGGAACATGAGCAAGGGCATAAGGACAGTAGCAGGCTCCGGGATCGCCGTCAGTGGAGAGATGTCGAGCATAATGATGCCGCTTCCCCTGGTCCCGACATAAGCCGTATCGCCGTCTATGGCGATACTGTACTCAAAATCGCTTACGTCGTCCGGCTTGGAGAAAGATGCAACTCTCTGGGGATTATCGGGGTCCGAATAGTCTAAGACCGCAACTTCTCTATATGTGTCAATGGCAAAAATGTAGTTGTCATGCCTTGCAATGCCGCGAATCCTGTGGTTTTCCCCCGGCGGTCACATCTTCATTCGCCGCCTGACGGCAAAGGTGACACTGCAAATGCCGCCGAAGGCAAGGAGAATCGTTGCCGGCTCGGGAACGTGAAATTCGGTTACGTCATACGTGCGAACGGCCTCTGATCTCAATCCCGCGATGAGATAGCCGTTATAGTAATCGCTGACCGCCCCTATGGGATATCCGCTCAGTTTAGGATACACGGCGACCTCAACAGGATTCTCAGGATTGGTAACATTCCACACATGCATCCGACAATCAGCGGCCCAGCCCTCCCACACGAACATATATTGCAATCCGCCGTCGAATTTAGGCCCGAGCACGATGCTGTACGAACCGTTAAGCACCTCACCTTCGGTCCATTCGTGGGAGAAAACATTTGCCAAGTTGGCGGGGTCGCTGACATCTATGATATGGAAGCCGTAATCGCCCCCGGCGAGATATGCATAGCCATCCCGCAAGAAAAATCTGTGGTCGTCCGATTTCTCGGGATGGTAAACACCATCGAGGTAAATGGGATTTGTCGGGTTACTAACATCAATCGTGTGAAAGCCCCCGTAACCGTAACTGGCGTACAAAATATCGTCTTGGATAATTGTAGTCATTACGCAACCGGACTCCGAGGTGTAACCACGAATCCCGAAAGTCCCCGCTTGCTGAATATTATTGAAGTTGCTAACATCTAGAATCTGTATATCGGAAGCCCATGGCGTGTAATAAAGGTAGTTGTCTTTAAGGGCCAGTCCTTCAGCACGGTAAGGGTTTCCAGTATACTCCCAGCTGCCGGCTTCTGTGATATTAGCAGGGTTATGAACGTCGAGCACCCGGAGGCCGAAATTATAGTCATTAACGAACGCGTATCCATCTCGCACTACTACACGCCCCAAACGCGCATTTTCATCCTCGTAGTGTCCTAGTAATTGAATATCTGTTGGGTCGCCTATGTCCAACACATATAGTCCGTCGGAACTCGCCGGGGCATACACTCGACTGCCTACCACATCCACGTAACCAACACTGTCGTCAACCCAGTAAGTATCAGTCACGGAATAAGCAAAGGCAGGCCCGCCCGTACACAACACCAGGGGCAACACGAGGAGAATCGCCGCAAATAAACTGAAAATACTCGGTCGCGTCAAATTAACGGACATCATATTATTAACCTCCGAAAAGAAATTCCTGTAAAGATAATTATTATACCAAATTATCACATCATTTTGCAACAGTAAGCACAAATATGGAGGCATGTAAGAATCCTGGGCGCTGCTTGGCGCGGTGACAATCACCATCTACGAGCCGGCCGCTCCTTCAGAGCGTCCGCGCTCCGCCCGTTCCGGGTCCTCGCCCTGAGGACCCGTCAG
>QNCA01000100.1 GCA_003644325.1 Planctomycetota bacterium | reverse complement strand
GTCGAATTCGGGCTTGAAGAATTCGATAGAATTGACGCATTTGATTATCGCATCTCTTACATTCTTGTACGTATTGCCTTTCCCCGTAGCTATGATAAACAGGACTCTGTCGTCATGAATGAACAGGTAATACTCACCTGAGTCTGCGTCTATGCCGGTGCCCACCTTGAGGCTTCCGCGCAGGCATTTGTCTTTCCCTGCGTCAACAATGTCGCCATCCCCCAGTTCATCGTCCTTGTATATTTCTCTGATCTTCTTCAGGGCCTCATCGTGTTTAGTCCCTTTGGGCACCTCGTGGAGGACGATTGCAGCCAGTTTCAGTTCGCCGAACGGATCGGCGATGGCAAACCCATTTTGCTCGAAGAAAGGCAGAAAAAAAGAGGCCTTCGTCGGACGCGTTATCTTAATTCCCAGGGCCTTCGCGGTCATGACGTCGCCCTCTATGTAGTCCGGCGCTTTGTAGCCCTCCCATCTTGCTGAAAAGTCCTTTGCCCCTTTCTCGTCGGTCGATATTGCGGAAAACTGGCCGTCAGCCCCAATTAGTTTGCCTATACTGCCGTCCGTATGGTACCAGATGGTGATAAAGTCATATTTGACCAAGTGAAAAGTGCTAGCGTCCTTACCCTCGCCCTGGGTCTTCTCGCCTTTATAGGCGAACCCTTTCTGGTCTATACTTATCTTGGTGAAATCAAAAACGTTAATCGTCACATCCTTTTTCTCTTTGAAATACCGGTTCCTGTACAGTAAGTTAGCGGTTGCGTCGAAGTAAACCGGGTTATCTGCGGGGAAGGTTTTCGTTTCCGACTCGGTCTTGCCGTTAAGTGTCTTGTTGACCTTGAGAGTCCATCCGTCTTTTGCTTCCACGACTCTGGCGGTAACCGAAGATTTAAGGACTGGTGTGCTTACGCTCTCAGTATAGTGCATGGGCTTGAGATCTTCTCGTCCCACTATCATGCGCTCAGTCTGTTCGTGTCTAAGGGTCTTCCCGTCAATATTTGTCTGTGCGAAATCCTTGTTATCGAACAGCAGGCAGGGCTTCCCGTCGCATTCCACTTCTACAAGCCTGGAGTGGCTGTAACCGACCTTCTTGCCCTCTGCGAAAAGATGATACCAGTTATCTTCGAGGACCTTGCCTTCCTTGACCTCGGGGAAGGTGACTTCCTCTGCATTCGCGGCAAGCGCCGCCAGCAGGATTAGGAAATACGCTATACCAATCGTCCGAATATTCATTACTTCTCCTCCGAATGTGTTATCAAGACCGATGACCGAAGACCGAAGAACAGCAGGAAAGTAGGCGAGTAGCAAGTAGGAGAGGGAAACGCTGATGGACGCAGATACTTCTGCCTTCTGCCTGCTGTGACCTATTTTCCCGCTATTCCACGAACTTTATGCTCTTCACGATTTCCTCAATCTCGTCCATTACGTCGGAGTATTTGTCCGCGTCGCAGATGGCCGCTGATGGACACGGATTATTTTCCCTTTTCGATTCTCTCACCGCCAAGACGCCAGGGACGCCAAGATTCATCCGCCCTCCGATATCCGGCATCCGATAAAACCCGATGTCCAATTGTCTACCCGTAAGTGAAGCGGGGGAAGCGAGGGGCCAAAATCCAACGTCCAAAACGTCCGCCAGTCACCGTCCGACCTGTTGAAAGGATGCGCCTTTCAGATCCTCCCATTCAACCCTGTACTTTTTTCGGGGGGCGGGTCAGTTTTCATCGCTCGTTCTCTCAAGGTTCACACTACTACAGTGTGACATGCCGAAACTCGCCGTGCAAGCAAAAACGGCGGCGGCGGGTCTGACCCCGCCTGCCGACTACTTCGGCACCGGCTTGCCCAGTTTCTCCATTATCTTCTTCATGTCCTCCCAGACCTTGCCCTTGTCGCGGGCGTTCCGCAAGAGATACGCGGGGTGGTAGGTGGGCATGACCGGTATCCGCGGGTCGTCCGGATAAGGATGAAACCTCCCGCGGAGCAGCCCTATGCTCCTGTCGGTGTTGAGCAGCGTCTGCGCCGCGGGCGCGCCCAGCGCGCAGATGACCTTCGGCTTGATTATCTCCAACTGCGCCAGGAGGAAATGGTGGCAGCGTCCTATCTCATACTTCGTCGGCGTCCGGTTGCCCGGCGGACGGTGCTTTATCACGTTTGTTATGTAAACATCCGACCTTTCGAGGCCCATCGCCTTGAGTATCTTGTCGAGGAGTTTCCCCGCGCGCCCGACGAACGGCTCGCCCACTCTGTCCTCTTCGGCCCCCGGCGCCTCTCCGACGAATATCAGGTCCGCCTGCGGGTTGCCCGCCCCGAGCACCCCCTGCGTCGCATCCTCGTAGAGGCCGCACCGGGTGCAGGCGGCGACCTCGGCGGCCAATGCCTCCAGCGCGGCCCGGGCCGATGCAGGGGCGTCCGCCCGGGCGGAAGGCCGCGACGCTTCACCCCCGGACCTCTTGCGGTAAATGCCATCCCTGCCGAAACTCCGCTCCAGCCACACGCGCCGCTTGACGGCGCCCGGCACGGAGTCCGGGGATTTCTTTTCGTCACCCTTCATGGATTCCCGCCTTCCTGAGATGCCGCAGGACCACGGCGACGACGGCTTCCCGGGCGGAGGCGATGTCGCCGTCATACCTGCACCCGGCTGCGCGCCTGTGGCCGCCTCCACCGAACTCCGCCGCGATCTCGTTCGCGTCCACGCCGCCCTCGGTCCGCAGGCTCACGCGCGTCTTGTGGTCCTCCGCAATCTCGCGCAGCAGTATCCCCACCTCGACGCCCCCTATCGACTTCGGTATGTCAACAAAATCCTGTGTGTCCAGGTACGTGGTGTTTGTCTCCCGGTGCATATCGACCGTCACGTGCATCATGGCGACCTTGCCGCCGGCGGCGGTCTGGAGCGTGGACATGGCAAGGCTCTTCAGACGAAACACCTCCAGCCGTTCCGCCCGGTAGAGGCGATGCGTTATATCGCTCGGCGCCGCGCCGCACCTCATCAGGTCCGCCGCCGCTTCCAGGGTGCTCACGCGCGTATTTGAGTAACAGAAACGCCCGGTATCCGTTATCATGGCCGTGTAGAGGCACGCGGCGATTTCGGACGTTATCTCCAGGCCGTTCCCGCGGAGAAAACGATATATCATCTCGCCGGTGGAACTGAACTCGTCGCCCACCCAGTTCACGGACCCGTAGCGCGTGTTTGAGTAATGGTGGTCGATGTTGACTATTTGCACGCCCAGCGGGGCAATCTTCTTGTATATGTCTTCAAACCTGTCCGGCGTGCCGCTGTCCAGTGCGATACATAAATCAAAGTCGTCGCGCCAGCCCTCCGGGTAAACCTTCGCCTCGTCCGCGCACGGGAGAAAGCGGTATATCGCCGGAATTTCTCCCACGTTGATTACGCTCGACGGCGTCCCCAGTCGCCTCAGCGCCAAATGCACGGCGAGTTCCGAGCCGACGCCGTCGCCGTCAATCCGTTCGTGCGAAGTCAACAGTACGCGCTTTGACCTCTTGATGATTTCGAATATTTCTTTCTCGATTTGCATTCGTGAGCCTCGATTGTGAATGCCCGTACGGGCCGACATCGGTAATCTGCAGGCGGACGATTCCTCCCGTCAGCGAATCTTCTCCCTCGAACGCGACCGTCACATAGTCGCGCGTCTTGCCCTCCAGCATGCCGTCAACGCGACCTTCCACCAGGACCTCGACCACGTCGCCGAGCATCGCCCTGCGATAGTTCATGGCCAGTTCACGCTCCAGTGCTGCGAGCGCGCCCACACGCCGCCGAATTTCGCGGGGGTCTATCTTGTCCGGCATGTCGGCGGCGGGCGCAGGCGGCCGCGCGCTGAACGGGAATATGTGAATCTTGCTGAACGCCGCCTCCCGACATACGCGCAGCGTGTTCTCGAACTGCTCCTCGCTCTCGCCTGGGAAGCCCACGATAACGTCGGTCGTTATCGCCACGCGCCCCAGCGCCCGGCGTATTTCGCCCAAGCGGCGCAGGTACCCGCCGGAATCATAGGGCCGGTGCATCCGCGCCAGGAGCGCATCGTCGCCGCTTTGCAAAGAGATGTGAAGGTGCGGGCAGAACTTCGTCGAGCGCGCCATCGCCTCGAGCAGCGCGTCGCTCACATCGTTTAAGTCGATGGAACTCAGCCGCACCCTCGCCAGACCATCCACATCCTCCAGCGCCGCGAGCAGCCGCGCCGGCGAGTCTTCTCCCCCGCCGTCGTACAGCCCCAGCCTCACACCCGTCAGCACGATTTCCCTGTGGCCGCGCCGCGCCAGGCAGCGCGCCTCCTCCAGCGCCTCGTCCAGCGGCTTGCTCCACAGCCTGGAGCGCACGTGCGGCACCACGCAATATGTGCAAAGCCTGTCGCAGCCGTCCTGAACCTTCAGCAGCGCGCGCGTCCTGCGGCACTCCGGCACCACGCGCCCCGGAGAAACGCGCAGCAACTTCTCCAGAAAATGCGCCTTCTCGGAATGAGGCACGATGCGGACGCCCTCGATTGCCTCGAAGTCCGCTCGGTTCAAATCGACCGCGCATCCCGTGGCAACGACGACCGCCTTCGGGTTTTTCCGCAGGGCGCGCCTTGCCGCCCTGCGCGACTTGCCGACGGCGCTCGCGGTAACTCCGCACGTGTTTATTATCACAAGGTCCGCTTCAACAAGTTCACGCCTCTCCCCCAGCCCCGCTCGGACACACTGCGAGCGCAACAGGCCGCTCTCATATAGATTGACCTTACAGTCGAAAGTCATCAGGTGGAATGTCTCAAGTGTGCCGCTCATCACCTCGCGCTCGCAACGAAAAGAATGTGACATTATATCGCCGCCGACGCCCGATGCAAACCATTCCCGCCGCCCGGGAGCACGCAAGAATTTTGGAAGGGCCGCGACGGTGACCGTCATCATTACGAAGCCGTCCCCGATGTATCGGGGGCGGATCGTAGATGGTGACTGTCACCGCGCCAAACGGCCACTCAGGGTTCTTGCATGCTCCCAAGGAATTGACAATTCTCGCCGATAGGTTATGATACTCATACAGGTAAACCTGATGGGATGCCGTTTGCGAGAAGAACCGAAACTCTATAGAGACATATCCAGATGCCCGTAGTGGTAAAACACAAGTGTGGAACGCTGCTCGAAGTAAGGATGGACATGGCGGGCAAGCGCGGCACGTGCCCCGTGTGCGGCGGCCTTATTGTCGTGCCCGAGCACGACGAACTGCGCCTCCTGATGCAGAAGGCCCGTTCCAACCACCTGCACAGGGAAATAGTCGAGGAAGGCGTGACCCCTGCACAGGAAGCGTCGCCCCGGCCTGCATTCCCGCCCGAAGCCGCCCCCGAGACGCCGCAGGACGATTTCGCAAAGGACATGGAGGAGTTTGCCGACATAGAACTGTCCGACCTGGAGTTGCCGTCGAACATCGGGTTTGATGAACCCGTCAAACAGGCGGAGACCTCGGAGACACATCACCCCGAGAAACCCGCCGAGGCGGCCTCCGCACCGAGACCGGCGGAGAAGCCCAAACCCGCGACGGCGGCAAAATCAGCAGAGGAAGCCGAAACGAAACCGTGCCCCTTCTGCGGAGCGCCCATGCCGACCGACGGCGTCATCTGCGTCAACTGCGGCACCAACATCGCCACCGGCGAAAAACTGGGCACGGTCACCCACTCATCCCCCCCCGACGAAGGGCCGGCTGAAACCGAAGCGAAAAAAGAAGAAGCCCAAAGCCCCGAATAAACATACTCAATCTGGCTTCGGTGACTGTCACTAACTACGGAATCTCGTGAGCCTGTCGAACGAGATTCGTAGATTACTCAAGTTGACTGACTTTTTCCGGATGATGGTGGGTGCTTGATTATAATCTGCTGTTTCATAACACCTTACGGTGACAGTCACCAATCTACGATCCGTTCCGACAAGGTCGGAACGGCTCCGTAATTGGTGACAGTCACCGAGGT
>QNCA01000099.1 GCA_003644325.1 Planctomycetota bacterium | reverse complement strand
GAATGAAGACGGCACGATGGCGCGCGTGCCCCAGTTGAAGGAGTTCTGCGCAAGGCACGGCCTGAAGATGTGCAGCGTGGCTGACCTCATCCGGTACCGCCGCAAGAAAGAGAAACTGGTCGAGCGCGGCAGCCGGGTGAAGTTGCCGACGCGCTTCGGCGAGTTCACGCTCATGTATTACTCGTCGTACGTGGACAAGGACGAACACCTGGCGCTGTGCGCGGGCCTGAAGGACGGGCAGGAAAAGTTCGAGTGCAAGGACGACGAGGCCATCCTGACGCGCGTGCATTCGGAATGCCTCACCGGCGACATTTTCCACTCATTGCGTTGCGACTGCGGGGACCAGTTGGAGACCGCGATGAGGATGATTGCGGCTGAAGGCAAGGGCGTGCTCGTCTATATGCGCCAGGAAGGCCGCGGCATCGGCCTGCGCAACAAACTGCGCGCGTACGAACTGCAAGAGCGCGGTCACGACACCGTCGAAGCCAACGTAATGCTGGGCTTCAAGCCCGACGAGCGCGACTACGGCATCGGCGCGCAGATACTCGTAGACCTGGGCGTGTACAGGCTGCGGCTTCTTTCCAACAACCCGCGCAAATACAAGGGCCTCGAAGGCTACGGCCTCTCCATAGTAGAGCGAGTTCCCATAGTCATCCCCCCCACCGAGGCAAACAAGACCTACCTGAAAACAAAGAAAGAAAAGATGGGCCACCTCCTCGACGAGGTGTAACCCGCACCTCTCGTAAGCAATCGGTCTCTTCCGGCATGACAATCCCGCTACATCAAGAAGGGCTCAATTTCCCGGGGAAATCGCCTTTCCGAGAATTTTTTACATGTCCTATCATCTGTCGCGGTCGGCGTTTACCGCGATTTGGCCGCATAATTGATAAATCTTGTCGGAATTCTTTTGACAGTCTCCGGAAACAGGACTAAAATTTCGCCCTTTTACTGGTTGGCGCCCCTTGGCTCCCCAAGAGGCTAAATACTAATAGATTGGAGGTGCCCAACATGGCAAAGGTAAAATTCAATCCATGGGAAATGGCGCTCGAACAACTTGACGCGGTCGCGGGAAAGATGAAACTGGACCCCGACATCCACGCGATACTGCGCAAGCCGCGGCGCGCGCTCATCGTGTCAATCCCGACCAAGATGGACGACGGCAGCGTGAAGGTCTTCGAAGGCTACCGCGTGCAGCACTCCTCGACGCGCGGGCCGTGCAAGGGCGGCATCCGCTACCACCAGGATGTCACACTGGACGAGGTCAAGGCCCTGGCCATGTGGATGACCTGGAAGTGTTCGGTGGTCAACATCCCTTACGGCGGCGGCAAGGGCGGCGTCGTCTGTAACCCGAAAGAGATGTCTCAGGGTGAAATCGAGCGCATGACCCGCCGTTTCGCTTCGGAAATCAACGTGATTATCGGCCCGGAAAAGGACATTCCGGCGCCCGACGTGAACACCAACCCGCAGACGATGGCGTGGATAATGGACACCTACTCCATGAACAAGGGCTACTGCGTCCCCCACGTCATCACCGGCAAGCCGCTGGAGATAGGAGGTTCGCTCGGTCGCAACGTCGCAACGGCCCAGGGTTGCTTCTACACGATTCAGGCGGCCGTAAAAAAGATGCGCACCACGCTGAAGAACAAGAAGGTCGCCGTGCAGGGCTACGGCAACGCGGGCTTCTTCGCCGCGAAGTTCCTGCACGATGCCGGGGCGAAGGTCGTCGCGGTCAGCGACTCCAAGGGCGGCATCTACAACGCCAAGGGAATCAACCCCGAAACCGCAATGGAGCACAAAAGGAAAACCACAACCGTCGTGGGCCTGAAGGGTACATCGAAGATCACGAACGAAGAACTCCTCGAGTGCAACTGCGACATCCTCGTGCCCGCGGCCCTTGAGAACGTCATCCAGGCGGACAATGCCCGCCGCGTGAAGGCCAAAATCATCGCAGAGGCCGCCAACGGCCCCACCACGCCGGAAGCGGACGCCGTATTTCGCGCCAAGAAGACCATCTGCATCCCGGACATACTGGCCAACGCCGGCGGCGTGACCGTATCCTATTTCGAATGGGTGCAGGGTCTCCAGGGCTTCTTCTGGACCGAGAAGGAGGTCTTCCACCACCTCAAGGGAATCATGGGCAGGGCCTTTGAAGACACGTGGGATACCGCCAAGAGGGAGAAGTGCGACCTGCGAACCGCCGCGTACATCCTGGCGGTCAGCCGCGTCGCAGAGGCGACCAAACTGCGCGGCATTTATCCATGATTAGTGGACTTTAGACAATAGACTTTGGACTAAAGACAGTTCGAATGATGCGCAAAACGCGATATCGTTCAAATCAGATTTGTTTGAATAGAAGAAAGTTAAACGTAGCAAAGGCCCCCGAAACTCCGGGGGCCTTTCTATTTGGTGCGCCCGGCAAAGGCGCACCGACTTGAGGGTGAAAGTCCCTTACTGACCCGACAGGGGGAACAGTTAGCCGGACGGCAAGGGTGTCCATCGCGAGGTGGAATCTGAAGGAAGCCGCAGGCAAAGCGCCGGCCCGACGAACAGGAATCGCATATGAGGCGGCCATGTCGGATGCGGTTGCCAGGCCGTGGACCCGGAGATTCCCGGGCTACAGCATGACGTTTCACAAGCAGCCGCGACTTAAAGTTGCACCTGCCGGTGTCAAACGTTTCAAAGACAGGCTCAGGGAATTATTCCGAAGAGGCCGCGGCCGTAACCCGGCAAGGTTCATCAAGGAATTATTGAAGATTGACTGGTTAAAGAACCACGAAAGGTGACCGTCACCGTAAGGCCCGGCAAAAGGAAATTAATCTGCGAAATCTCCCGACCCGTACCCATGCGGGCAAGCTGGGCAGGCTGGCCAGGGAAGTATTTGCGTCCATCGGCGTTCATCTGCGGCGATATTGTAGGTCGGTTTTTTCTCTGCGACGAGTCGGGACAAGTTGCGTAATCCGCGGCTGCATCCCATTTTTCTGCAGGCAGGATGTTGATATATTGGCGGCTTCCCGTTAGAATACCCGCCCTTGAAAATTCGGATTTCGTTGAACGCTTACCCGGAGGAATCGTAATGATAGACAGAATTCTGAACATCAACGGTATTCCACGAAGAGTAATCGCCGACCCGAAGAGAAGCCTCTTGGACATCCTACGCGATAACTTCGGCATGAAGGGCACCAAGAAATCCTGCAACCAGGGCTACTGCGGCGCCTGTTCCGTCATCATCGACGGGGAACTGGTGCGCTCCTGCCGGATGCCGCTGGAGAAGATTGAGCCTGGCGCACGGATAACGACGATCGAGGGCATAGGCACGCCGGAAAATCCCCATATCATACAAAAGGCGTTCGCCTACGCCGGCGCCATCCAGTGCGGGTTCTGCACGCCGGGCATGGTCGTCGCGGCGAAGGTCCTGCTGGATAAGAACGACAACCCCTCCGAGCAGGAAATACGCGAGCACTTCAAGCACAACCTCTGCCGCTGCACCGGCTACACCGCCATCATCCGCGCCGTGCAGTTGGCCGGCAGGCTGCTGCGCGGCGAGATTACCGAGGATGACTTGAAGGTCGATGAATCCGAAGGCATCATCGGAAAACCCGTCCCCCGCCCCACCGCTATAATGAAGGCGTGCGGCACGGCGCCCTTCGGCGACGACGTGCCGGAACCCGTCGGCATCCTTCACCTGAAGGCGGTCCGCAGCCCGCATCATCACGCGAAGATACTCTCCATCGATACGACCGAGGCGGAAAAGATGCCCGGCGTGGCCGGCGTCGTTACAGCGAAAGACATCAAGGGCAAGAACCGCCTGATATACGGCACGCATCCGCAGTTCAAGCCGCCCATGGCCGACGAGCCGGTACTCTGCGAAGACCGCGTAAGGATGTGGGGCGACCCCGTGGCCATAGTGGCCGCGGAGACCATTGAAGAAGCGGAGGCGGCGGCGAAGAAGGTGAGGGTCGAGTACGAGGAACTGCCCGCCTGCTTCACGCCCGCCGAATCGATGGCCCCCGATGCCGTGCGGATACACGACGCATACCCCAACAAGAGTTTCGAGCAGCCGCTGCTCAAGGGCGACGACCCGGAGAATGCCATAGAGAAGTGCGAGGTCGTTGTCGAGGGCGAGTTCACGACAACGCTCACGCCGCACCTCTTCCTGGAGCCGGATTCCGCGCTTGCCTTCTTCGACGAGGAAGACCGCCTTACCATCATGTGCCGCAGCATCGTCATACATTACCACGCGAAGCAACTGGCCATAGCGCTGGGCGTCAAGAAGGACAAGATACGCCTGATAGAAAACTATTCCGGCGGGATGTTCGGCGCGAAACTCAACGTCACCTGCGAGGGCCTGGCCGGCGCGGCGGCGCTGAAGTTCCGCCGCCCCTGCAAGATAGTTTACACGATGGCCGAGACGATAAACTGCACGTGCAAGCGCCATCCTTACTACATGCGCATGAAACTGGGCGCGGACAGGGACGGCACGTTCAAGGCGCTGTGGTGCGACTTTGACGTGGATAACGGCGCGTACCTCTACTGGAGCGAGGGCACGGTCATCAGGGGCCTGCACAACTTCGGCGGGCCGTATCGCTACGAGAACCTCTGGGCACTGGGGCGGATGGTCACGACCAACCACATCCCCGGCGGCGCGTTCCGCGGCTTCGGCGCGCCACAAATGCACTTCGCCTCCGAGTCGCTCATCGACATGCTCGCCCGAAAAATCGGCATGGATCCGCTTGAAATCAGGAAGAAAAACGCGCAGGTGATGGGCGATACCGACTCCACCAACGCACCGCTGGAGGTGGCGCCTTTCCCGGGCATCTTGGAGAAACTGGAGCCACTCTTCAAGGCCGCGAAGGAAAAGGCCGCGAGGGAGTCCGCGCCCGGGAAAAAACGCGGCGTGGGCATCGCCGGCGCATACTTCGGCGTCGGCTCCGACGGCGCCAAGGACGGCAGCGAGGCGTGGGTTGATATCGACCCCGACGGCGGCATCACCGTGCGCGCGACCGTCGCTGACCCGGGCGAAGGCGGTGACATCCAGATAGCGACCATCGTGAACAAGGCGCTCGGCGTTCCCAAAGAAAAGATACGCTACGACGGACGCGACATGGCGCGCGCGCCGCATTCCGGCCCTTCCGCCGGCAGCCGCCAGACCACTCTCACCGGCAGGGCCATCGTCAACGCCTGCGATAAACTGAAAAAGACGATGGATGAAAACAACTGCAAAACGTTTGAAGACATGATTGGAAAGAACCTCCCCACCAGGTATATCGGCAAGCATGTGTGCGACACGACCGATACCGATGCGAAGACCGGCCAGGGCCGCCCGTACGAAAACCGCGCCTACATCGCCCAGATGGCCGAAGTCGAAGTCGACGAGAAGACCGGAAAGGTAAACGTATTAAAGATGACCGCCATCGGCGACATCGGCACGATACTGAACCCCCTTGCCGTTGAAGGACAGTTCGAGGGCGGCCTGAACATGGGAGTGGGATTCGGCCTGTGGGAAGACTATAAACACCCCGAGACCAACACCCTTGTCAAGGGCGGGATACCGAACTTCACCAATTCGCCGCTGACCGAGACGCACTTTGTCGAGACGTACCGTCCCAACGGAACCTTCGGCGGTGTCGGCTGCGGTGAGATTGTCATGGTCCCAACCGCCGCCGCCGTGGCGAACGCCATCGAAGACGCGGTGGGCGCGCGCGTCACACACCTGCCCATAACGCCGGACAAGATAGCCGCCGCCATGAAGTAACAAAATAACAGGAAAAGGGGGCAGACCCAATACTGTCCAGCACGGGGTTTGATGGCGGAAACGCCAACCGCCGACGACATCAGTCATTAACGCGGAGGCGACTTTCCGTCCCAAGACGCTTTCCCGAAAGGAGCGCCTCTGACTTGGATTTCCATCATTTACTCACAAAGCAAACATAAATGGCATATTACGCG
>QNCA01000098.1 GCA_003644325.1 Planctomycetota bacterium | reverse complement strand
GGTGACTGTCACCGTAAGGATACCCAAACACCCGGCATTGCCCGGGAAAAGTCAGTCAGCTATGAGTTGATACGAGAGCGTTCACCAGCATGAAGCCGGCTGCGGCCAGTGTTGTGAAGGCAAAGATTTTCTTCAGAATCGCGGGCCTGGTCTTGACGGCGAATTTTCCGCCGACCATTCCGCCGAGGATAGCCGCCACGGCTAACGGGAGGCCGAATTCGGGGGCGAACTCCCCGTTAATCGCATGTCCGACGAAACCCATCAGCGCCGTTGCTGCAACCATGGTCGACGCGGTGCCCACGGCAAGCCGCATCGGCAGGCCGCAGGCGAGAACCATCAGCGGCACAAGGAACGAGCCGCCCGACACCCCGACCATCCCCGCCGCAAAGCCGGTCGCCAGCATGACAGGCAGCGCGACATAGAGGTTAATCGAATACTTCGTATCTCCGGCCTTCATTATCAGGTATCCGAAGCGCCTTTTTACATCGACCGCTCTCTCCCTTACCGGAAGTAGCATGAGTCCCCCGGCAATGGCCAGCATGCCGGAAAATACGTATTTCAGCGTGATGCCGGCGAATTTGGCGGCAATCAGACCGCCGACGAGGGCCATCAGACTGGTGGTCAAACCAATCATGAGCGCCATGGGCCACGCGATAGCCTTGTGTTTCCGGAAAATCAGCACCCCGCCGATAGCCGTGGCAAACATGATGAACTGACCCGTCGCAGCGGCCTGGTGCATCGAGCCGAGAACCACGACCAGTACCAAAACATAGAAGTTTCCTCCACCGCGCCCGGCCATCGTCATCAACACGGCGATAAGGAAAACAACCGGTAGGGCGATAAGTAGTTCGCTGAGAACAGGCATTGAACCCTCTCCTATGCTATATCGTTATTGTCACCGCTTACACGGCGAGAAACGGTTTGATTTCGTCAGCGGATAGGACCTTCCCCGCAGATTTCGCCTCGCCGTCGATTGCGAGCGCCGGCGTTATCATCACGCCGTACCCGGCTATTTTGTCGAGGTCGGTAATCTTTTCGATTTCGTACTCGATGCCGAGTTCCTTCGCCGCGGCCTCCGCGTTTTCCGCAAGTTTCCTGCATTTGGGGCAGCCCGTTCCGAGTATTTGAATCTTCATTTCAGCCTCCTTGTTAAATCTGAATCAAGCCGAATATCAGGCCGGATATCGTGGCCATAACGGCAACGAGTGAAACATAAACAAGCGTTTTCTTCATTCCGAGAACGCTGCGGATAACAAGCATGTTCGGCAGGCTGAGGGCCGGCCCCGCAAGCAGCAGCGCCAGCGCCGGGCCTTTGCCCATGCCCGCCCCGATAAGTCCCTGCAGAATGGGCACCTCGGTGAGCGTGGCAAAATACATCAACGCCCCGGAGACGGAGGCGAAAAGATTCGCCCGGATTGAATTGCCCCCCACCAGTGAGGCAACCCACTTCGACGGTATCAGCGCCTCGTGACCGGGCCTGCCGAGCAGAAATCCCGCGACGAGCACTCCCGCGAAAAGCAACGGCAGTATCTGCTTCGCAAAATTCCACGTCGAGCCCGTCCACTCTTTCAGTTCATCCCTTCTGAACCACGAGGCCAGCATTATAAGCAATGCGACAAGAAAAAACGCGGCGATGGCGTACCGTATCGAATAAATGAAACCATACAGCGTTCCTTCCATTCCTTCGCCGGGCTTGCCCCAGTTGGCGAAGACGAGTATGGCGACCATCGCGCCGAAATACGCCGCCTGTTTCCATAACGGCCTGCCGTCATCCCGAGGCACGGCAAAACCCGCGGCGGCCCGCCGCCTCTCTTCCTTCAAAAATATCAGATGCATAAGGAATCCTATTGCCACGCTGAATAGAACCGCGCCGACCGCTCTGGCCAGGCCGAACCGCCAGCCGAGTACGCGAGCCGTCAGGATGATGGCCAGCACATTAATCGCAGGCCCGGAATAAAGAAATGCTATCGCGGGACCCAATCCCGCGCCGCGTTTGTGAATGCCGCTGAATATCGGCAGCACCGTGCAGGAACATACCGCCAGCATGCTGCCCGAAACCGACGCAACGCCATAGGCCAGGACCTTGTTGGCCGTGGGGCCGAAGTATTTCATCACCGAGGCCCGACTGACAAAGACCGTGATGCCGCCCGCGATAAAGAACGCCGGGATAAGACATGTAAGCACGTGGTGGTGCGCGTAGTCCTGCAACATAGCCGGCGCTTCGAAAAACGGTCCCTCCGCCACGCCCAGGCTGCTCAACGGCAGAAGATAAGCCGCCGCGAAGACCGCCGCCATTAACAAAAAGATCGCGATTTGTTTTTTCATGCGCGGCCCCCTTTCCCGGAAAGCATCCTCTGCTGACGCCGAAGCCGTGTGCTGATTACCTCTTCTATGCAGTTGAAGAACCCCGTCACGCACGAGCACGCGAGCCGGTAATAAACGCACTTCCCCTCGCGCCGCTGTTCGACTATTCCGACCCTTCTCAGCAATGCCAGGTGCCGGGATACCGTTGGCTGCTCGAAATTCAGCAATTTGACAATCTCACCCGCGCGCATTTCCCCGTCCGACAACGCGTCCAGGATCATCAGGCGCTTTGGATTCCCAAGCGCGTTTGCAACGTTTGCGCGGATGGAATAATCCCCCCGCCTTAGCCGCTTTCGGCCCTTTATACTGCATGCAGCCATGGTCATACCTCCCATTGGGAAAAGATGCCCGGCGTTCTGTTGTCGATATATGCACATATTCGTATATATGAATATATTTGTCAAGTCAATATCGCTGATTTTCGGGGAGGACTGGATAGTCATTTCGTCATGGGCGTTTGGCGATTTTTGGTGACAGGTGGGGTAGTACCGGTTATAATTAATGATTCGGGATTGCAGGCTTTTTCCGACAAAGGTGCGGACGTTGGTCTCTCGGCGGGGAAGTGGTCGTTCGGATGTTTCTTACGTTGGGCGTGGCGGCGAGAAGCTGGCCTATGCCCTGGACGCCTTCGGCATAAAGGTTGAGGGTTATACCTGTGCGGACCTCGGCTGCAATGTGGGCGGCTTTGCCGATTGCCTGCTTGCGCGTGGTGCGCGGAGGGTGTACGCCGTTGACACCGGCTACGGTATGCTCGCCTGGAAGTTGCGCATCGACCCCCGCGTGGTCGTGATGGAGCGCACGAACGCCCTGCACCTTGAACTGCCGGAGGCGGTGGATTTGGCGGCGGTGGATGTCGGCTGGACCCGCCAGGCGAGGATTATCCCCGCGGCCCTCGGATTGTTGAAAAGCGCGGGTTGCGTGGTGTCTCTGGTCAAGCCGCAGTACGAGGCGAAACCGGCGGAACTCGCGGGGGGCGTCGTCAGGGCCGGGTGCATATCTGATATCCTCGGCAGGGTCATGCAGGCGCTGGAACTGCCGGGGGTCGAGATCAACGGTCCGGTGGAATCCCCGCTGAAAGGCGGCGCGGGAAACGTCGAATACTTTATCCGGGTGCGCAAGCGCTGAAGCACATCGACGCACGAGACAGGGCGGCTTTGCGCGCGGTTGCGATTAGCGGCCGGCTTTTCGTTTCACAATAGCGGGCCTCTTCGCCGGCTCAGCGCCGGACATTCACGATGAACGGCAAAGATTATTATCAAATACTCGGTGTGCCGAGGGACGCATCGCCCGATGAGGTGAAGCGCGCTTACAGGAAAATAGCGCTGAAGTATCACCCGGACAAGAATCCGGGCGACAGGGAGGCCGAGCAGAAGTTCAAGGACGCGGCGGAGGCCTACGAGGTTCTGCGGGACGCGGAGAAACGCAGGCGCTACGACCTTTACGGTCATGAAGGTCTGAAAGGGGTTGTGCACGGGTTCTCGTCTTTCTCGGATATCTTTGAGGCCTTTGGCGACGTATTCGGCGGAAGTTTCTTCGATGGGATATTCGGGCGCGGCAGGCGTGACAGGCGCGCCGGCTTTAACAGGGGGGCCAACCTTCATTGCGAAGTCAAGATTGAACTGAAGGACGTCATAACCGGGGTTGAGCGCGTGATAGATGTGCGGCGCACCGATCTGTGCCCGTCGTGTAAGGGCACCGGTTCGCGGGGAGGCCGCAGCCCGGTGGCATGTCCCACTTGCGGCGGTCGCGGCGAGGTCATTCGCACTCAGGGTTTCTTCAGCGTTCATACGACCTGTCCGCGCTGCCGCGGGGAAGGCACGATAGTAACCGACCCCTGCCGGCAGTGCAGGGGCACCGGCAGGGTGAAGGTGGTGCGGGATATCCGGGTCAAGATACCGCAGGGTGTGGAGGACGGCACGCGGCTGAAGATCGCCGGGGAGGGCGAGCCCGGCCGCAACGGCGCTCCGCCCGGCGACCTTTACGTCGTGGTCGGAGTGAAGGAGCATTCGTACTTCGAGCGATACGGAGAGCACGTGGTCTGCGAGTTGCCGATTTCGTTCACACAGGCGGCGCTGGGTTGTGAACTGGATGTGCCGACCCTTGAGGGCGTTGCGAAATTAACCATACCGCGGGGCACACAGACCGGCGACCTCTTGCGTATTAAAGGTATGGGCCTGCCCGTTCTGCACGGGCTCAGTCGCGGGGACCAGATAGTCAGGATTTTCGTGGAGGTGCCGCGACGCCTGACCGCAAAGCAGGAGGAAATGCTCAGGGAGTTCGCCAAGAGCGAGAAAGTGAAGGTGACCCCCCGAAAACGCAGCCTGCTCTCGCGCATGAAGAACCTTTTTGAATGAAGGGGAATCCCCTGAAGGGCGAGAGGATATGAGCGCCGGTACGGCGTTATTCGCGACACGATGATGTTATCGATTTTGAGGAGCGAACGTGGACATACCGATTAACGCAGAGGAAGAGAACCTGGACGAGGAAAAGAGACCCTCCGACGAGGAGAAGGCGGTGGAAAGGGCGGACACGCCCGATGAACCACTTAACGCAGAGGAAGAGAACCCGGACGAGGGAAAGAGGCCCTCCGACGACGAGAAGGTGGTGGAAAGGGCGGACACGCCCGATGAACCACTTAACGCAGAGGAAGAGAACCCGGACGAGGAAAAGAGGCCCTCCGACGACGAGAAGGCTGTGGAGGGGGCGGATACGTCCGATGAACCGCAGCGGGCGGGACCGCGGGTAGAAGAAACGGGCGCTGATGAGATGCGCGAGACGTCTGCCGTCGCCGCGGAGCGCGACGAGTTCTACAACAAGTTCCTCAGGGCAAAGGCCGACCTCGAGAATTACAGGAAGCGCGTGCAGCGTGAAAGGGAAAACATGCGGGACTTCGCCGTAATCGACATCACCCGAGGATTGTTGCCCGTGCTTGACGATCTGGACCGCGCGCTGAACGCTCCCCGCGACAACCGGCACGTAAAGCACTTCCTCAAGGGCATCAAACTGATTGAGGGGCAATTGTTCAAGGTGCTCGAGGAGAAGGGAGTCAAACCCATAAAGGCGACGGGGGAGGCGTTCGACCCGAACCTTCACGAGGCGGTCATGATCGATACGGAGTCCGACCAGCCTGACAACACGGTGATAGAGGAATTGCAAAAAGGCTATATATACAAGGATAAGGTTGTTCGCCCGGCGAAAGTGAAAGTAGCGAAAAAATCCTGAAGCGTGGGAGAATGAACAATGCCGACATATGATTACGAATGCGATGCCTGCGGGTACAAGTTTGAGATGTTTCAGACTTTCTCGGAGCGTGTTAAAAGGAAATGCCCGAAGTGTGGCAAGACGCGACTCAAACGGCTGATAGGCTCGGGCAGCGGTATAATATTCAAAGGCAACGGCTTTTACGAGACCGACTACAAACGCAACGATAAGGGCAAGCCGGACAAGCCTTCGGACTCAACGGGGACTTCCGGGAAAGAGCCTGAATACTCAAGTTGACTGACTTTTTCTGAGCGATGGTGGGTGCTTGATTATAATCTGCTGCTTCACAGTACCTTACGGTGACAGTTACCAATCTACGATTCGTTCCGCTAAGGTCGGACCGGCTCCGTAATTGCTGCCAGTCACCGCGGTTAACAAAAACTCAGTC
>QNCA01000097.1 GCA_003644325.1 Planctomycetota bacterium | reverse complement strand
ATCTACGAGCCGGCCCCCTTGATAAATCAGGGGGGTCTGCGCTCCGCCCGTTCCGGGTCCTCGCCCTGAGGACCTGTCAGGGTCCGAATGGGTAATGGTGACAGTCACCGGTGCGGCCTTTCCAGGATTCTTACATGCTCCCGTATGCGCGTTTGGTGTTGACAGGCCGCTTGCACGGCCATAAAATTAAGTGACAGTGGGTTTTGTCGGCATAAAAGTGTCAATCTTGGAAAGGGCATTTTGCCGATACAGTGTACGTACCTCAACCGGGCGGCACGGGAAAATGGACAACCAGGAACAGCATTTAGTAAAAAGGCGGCGGGCGAGCATCGAAGAGATAATCCGCCTGAGCCACGCGGAGATAGAGCCCGCCGATTTCTTCAATGCCTTTCTGGCACGCCTTCTTCAGGTCTTTGAGGCGGAGGGGGGGTCGCTGTGGCTGCAGAACAACGCCACAAGCGACCAGGTAACGCCCCTGATACAATCGCAGCCGCCCGAGGGCATCGAGGAATTACAGCCGGAGAATGTGAAGAACGTCGTCCTGCGAACGCTCGACAACGCGAAACCCCTGCTGATCACGCCCGACCGGACTGTTGCCGCGCAGTCAACCGGCGACGATGCTTACCTGGACTACCTCACGCTCATGTGCGTGCCTTTCGTGGTGGACAGCGACTCAACCGGCTGCTTTTTCGCTTGGCGCGCGCAACCCGTTTCGGAGAACTTCACCCCCGACGACATCTATCACGCGCAGAACCTGCTGACGTATGTTGCCATCTACCTGCTGAATCATCGCCTCAAGGCCGTAGAGGGCGCAACCAAAAGGTTGAACGCGGTGGCGAAAATCTCCGAGGAGTTCCTGGCGACGCTCGACGACGAAAAGGTGTGCATAGCGGCGGTGAACCTGGGGGCGGAGGTTGTGTCTTTCGACCGGTGCTCCATATCGCTGGGGCATCCGGGCTCATTGAAACTGATAGCGGTCACCAAGCAGGACCTTATAGAAGCCAAGAGCGTGATGGCGCGGAAGATACGCGAGGTATCCGAGCGGTTCCTCGCCCGGGGCGAGCCGATGCTCGTCACGCGCAAGACATTGGGGCAGGTGGAGGATGAGGCGTTCCGCCGGTCGCTCGAGGAGTACTTCGAACTGACGGGAATGGAGAGCATCTACTCCGTCCCGCTGATGGCCGGCGAGAAAACGCCGGGCGTTATGCTGTTCGAATCGTACGGAGAAGACGCCTTCGACGAACGCGCCCTGCACAACATGAACTACCTGGCGGCGCACACCAATCGCGCGCTGGCGCGCTCCCACCAGTACACCACCCTGCCGCTGATAAAGGGCTGGGAGGCGCTGGGCCGCGCAAAGAACAGGGTGTACGCCATGCCCCGGGCCAAACTTTACATGCTCTCGGGGCTGATAGCGGCCGCGCTGCTGGCGCTTATCTTCATACCGTGGGACTACAACGTATCCGGGAACTGCGTGGTC
Organism: Planctomycetota bacterium; assembly: GCA_003644325.1. Classification (GTDB taxonomy): domain Bacteria; phylum Planctomycetota; class B129-G9; order B129-G9; family B129-G9; genus B129-G9. Next base: position 4,545 of record QNCA01000097.1, on the reverse strand, counting down.
GAGCCGGGCGAGAGGCGGTTCATATACCCGCCTTTCGACAAAATCGCCGTGAAAGAAATCCTTGTGAGGGAAGGAAATCACGTCGAGCAGGGCCAGGTGATAGCCCGCCTTGACGACGAATTATTCCAAAACCAGTTGCAGTCGCTGGAGACGGCGCGGAGCACCACCGAGCACCAGATGCACGTGGCCGAAGACGGCGGCGATATCGCCCAGGCCGTCCGCCTGAGAACGGTGATAAAGGGCTATGACCTTCAAATAGTGTACGTCAGGCAGCAGATAAAGCAGTGCGAACTGCGCAGCCCCGTGCAGGGAACGGTGCTCACCAGAGACGTGGAGGAGATGGAAGGCCGGGTCGTCGACACCGCGCACAGCATTTGCGAAATCGCCTCCACAAAACAGATGAAAATCATCGTGCGGGTCGATGAAGACAGGATAAGCGAGATATATGAAGGTCAACCCGCCATAACGGTAATAACCGCCTTCGCGGGTGAAGAGATAAAAGGAAAGGTAAGCAAGATCCCCCAGGAATCCACTGCGGGCCTTGCCGGCAAGAACGTGTTTCTGGTGGAAGTCCCCCTGCCCAACGAAGACGGGAAGTACAAGCCGGGCATGATGGGCAAGACTAAACTGTACGCCGGACAACGTCCCCTGGGCAAGGTCATATTCGGTGACATCTGGGACTTCATCAAGTCCAAACTGGGGCTTGACTGATTCAATCCGAATTCGAGGCACTTCTCATAAAGGGAGAGCAAAACCATGCGAATCACACTGGCAATTCTGCTCGCCGTTGCGGCGGCGGCGTGCGCCGCGCTGATTCCGCAGGCAACATGGGCGGATAATGCGGCGCCGACGGGCGCCGGGCGCGCCGAGGCCGAAGCGCCCGAAAGCAGCGATACCGAGCCCTCCGCTCCACCAGCCGAGGATGAGGATCCCGGCGGCGATGAAGGCGCGGTGACAACGAAGGTGTTCCGCGGCATTATCCGCGCGAACAAGTCCGTGCGCCTGGGCGCGGTAAACCGCGGTATCGTGGCCGAGATAAACAAGAAGGAGGGCGACGAGGTAAAAGAGGGAGATGTGCTCGCCCGACTCCGCTACGACAGGGCCGAGGTAGAACGCGAACGCGCGGAGATCTCCGTTGAACTGGCCAAAGCCGAAGAAGAACTGGCCGCCCTGGAACTGGAATACTATGCCAGGGAATACAATAATCTGAGGAGACTGCGCTTCGGCAGCGACCAGAACGATAAGGACAATCCAACTCCTCTGCCGGATGCCGCCGCCACCCAGGACGAAGTCGATGAAGCGGAACAGAACATGAAGCGCGCCGAGGCCAATCACAAGATAAAGCAGGGCGAACTGAAGATGGCGCAGGAAGCCCTCAAGTACCGCAACATCGACCTGGAAGATACGAAAATTATCTCGCCGATAAAAGGCATAGTGACGCAAAAACTGATTGAAGTCGGAGAGATGTTCGAGCCCGGCGACTACAAGCCGATGTTCGAGATAATCGACATTGATGTGGTAAAGGTGTTCGTTTACCTTCCGCTGGAGTTCATACCAAGGGTCAGCCTGGGCGACGTGGTCCGGGTCAGGGTGGAACTGTCGGGCAATGTGCTGTACGAGGGCGAAGGAAAGGTGGCCTACCTGGCCCCCACCATCGACGCAGGCAGCGACACCATGCTGGCCAAGATCGAGGTGCCGAACCCGGAGCACAAGATAAAGGTGGGGCTGCGGGCGGAGGTCGCCTTCCGCCGGCCTGAGAGAAAAGACACCGGCAAGGAAGAACCCGTCGAAGAATAGGCGCTCGCAACGTGGCAGAAGCAACGCAAACACAGTCCAGACCGCGCGGGCCGCGGCAAAAACGCGGGGAGATACTCCTGCGACTGCGGCCTGACGTGGAAATCACGGAGCAGATCCAAAGGGGAGAGGTGTTTTACGTCATCAAAGACCCCCTCTCCCTGCGTTACTTCAGGATTTCCGAACTGGAACATACCGTCGCATCCCTGATGGACGGCACCAACACCATCGAAGAAATCTGCGCCAAGGTGGCGGAACGTACCGGGGGACTGCAAATACCGAAGGAGACGGTGGCCGAATTCGCGGCGACGCTGCGCCGGGCCAACCTCCTGGCGAACACCTTCCCGGACGATGCCGCCGTTCTTTTCAAGACGCTGAAGTTCCGCCGAAAAATGCGCGGCCTTCGCTCCAAGATAAAGAACATCCTCTACGTGAAGATTCCCCTCGTTGACCCCGACAAGTTTCTCAACAAGACGTACCCCTACTTCAGTTTCATCTTCACGAAGGGGTTTATCGTCTTCGCCGCGATAGTATTCCTGCTGGCCGCCAGGATAGTCGCCGCCGAGTGGGACCAACTGGTCAGCGGGCTGGAAGGGCTCTTGACGCTGGAGAATCTCTTCTATTTCTGGCTGCTCTTCATCATCGTCAAGGTCATCCACGAGATGGGCCACGCCTACACGTGCAAGCATTACGGCGGTGAAGTGCATGAGATGGGGCTGCTGTTCCTGGTGCTTACGCCGTGCCTTTTCACCAATGTTTCGGACGCATGGACCTTCAAAAAAGGCAGGGCGAAATTCTTCACCAGTTTCGCCGGCATAATAATCGAGTTGTTCCTGGCCGCGGTGGCCGCGCTGATATGGGGCGCGACGTTCGAGTATCCCGGCCTGGTACACGAACTCTCCTACAAGATAATGATACTTTGCAGCGTCACCTCCATCATCTTTAACGGGAACCCCCTGATGAAGTTCGACGGGTACTACATTCTCAGCGACTACCTCCAGATACCCAACCTGCGCGCGAACTCGCTGAAATACGTAGGGACCTTCTTTCGCAAGTACCTGCTGAAGATGCCCGAAGAAGGCGGCGATATACGCGAATCCACCAACCGCATCCTCCTCATTTACGGCATCCTGGCCACCATGTGGCTTTTCAGCGTAATGACGGGCATCTGCGTGGGAATGTTGAGAAAGTTTTACCTGTTCGGGCTGTGGATAACGTTCTTCACGCTCCTCGGCGTCACCGTGAAACTGACTAAGAAGGCAAAGTTTTATGCAAAGAACTACAACAAGATAGGCCTGAGCGGCCGCACGCGCGTCGTTGTCCTGGTCGTCCTTGCCGGACTGATATACCTCTTCTTCTTCCACGCGATAGACGCCCAGGTCACATCGACCTTTGTGTTGCAGCCGCAGAACCTGACCACGGTAACCGCGCCGCGAACCTCGCGGCTCGCGGAAGTCCTCGTACACGAGGGCGACTGGGTCAATAAGGGCCAGCCCGTCATGCGCTTCGAAGACAAGGAACTCGAACTAAACCTTGCGCGGTCGCGGCTGGAGATGGAAGCTCTCAACCGCCACTTAAAAGAGGAAAAAGCGAAAGTCAACGCTGCCGGAGCCTACAGGCGCCCGGGCCTCGTCGCTGAAATCGAGGACCGGATTGCCGAGGCAAAGGAAAACATAAAGGAGATGGAGGAGAAACTGAACGAACTGACCGTCCTATCACCCGTGGACGGCTACATCATATCCCCGGGACTAAGGCGGCACATCGGGCGCGGCTTCCAGAAGGGCGACGGACTGGTGGAGATCGGCGACCCCTCTGTCATGTCCGCCGAAATCAAGGTTGAACATAAGGACTTCGGAAGAATCCGGGAGAAACAGAAGGCCGTGCTGAAAATCAAGGCGCGCAGGAACAAATCATTCGAGGGCAGGGTCGAAAGCAAATCGGCGAGAGAACTGCCGGAGGTCTCGAAGGAAACCACGGCCGCGGCGGGCGGCACAATATTCACCCGGCGCAATCCCTTCACCGGAGCCGAGATCCCCCTGGAAAGCGTCTTTGAGGTAACCGTTACCGTCCCCAACGACGACGGCACACTCCGCAAGGGCATGACGGGCAAGGCCAGCATCTACTACGGCAAAACCACCATCGCCGCAAATATCTGGAAGAACCTCTGGACATGGCTCCAGGACGTCTTGCGACTGTAGTCATCCCCAACGCGCCCCCCTCCACAACCCGCGCGAGGCTCGGCGGTCACAGACCGCTCTTTTCTTCCCGGCCCGCGCGAAAAAATCGACTTTCCGCAACAGGAACGATTAAAGAAAAGGCGGCCCCGCCGCTGAGGAACGGCGGGGCTGCCGTCGGTTTACCCTATATGGATGCCTTGGTCAACGTTGTTTGTTCGGCGTGGTCATCTCTTATTGCAGCCCGTTAATCAAGGGACGCAGGTCGCCCTCCAGGGAGGGCTCCTGTTTAATTGCCTGTTCGTAGTATTTTACCGCCTCTTTCTTCGTTCCGTAGGCCGCGAGTATATCGCCCAATCTGCGGCTGACCTCGTAATTGCGTTCAAAGCCGTCGTACTTGTGGTTCAGATGCGAATAGAGCAGGAAAGCCTCGTAGGGGCAATCGTTCCGGTAAAGTATATCTGCGGCCTGCAGCGCGCACTGAGGCGCACGTGGATCGTCCGGCTTCAGCAATACGGGCAGGACAAGGTTTAGCGAAGCCCGAAACGCGGATTCTTTTCGACGGGACTTCTGCAGT
>QNCA01000096.1 GCA_003644325.1 Planctomycetota bacterium | reverse complement strand
CTGGTGGTAGCGGTGTTTGCAGGGGTTCAGGCATACGCGCTGGAGGGTTATTACGCCAGGCCGGTGGAGAAAGAGCGCTGGCGCGAGTTCACCCCGGCGCTGGCGGAACGTTTGCAATCGGGAGACTTGATTATATTTTCGCCGTTCCAGGGCGCGGTGCCGTTTGAGTACTACCTGCCCGATAACGTCGAGCGCGATACCGGCCCCTTTGCGGGGAGGCGGTGGAGGATTACAAAAGAGGGGGGCCGCGTAGTCCGGTTCAGTATTGAGACCCCCGTGAGAGACGTGTTGAATGGACTTGAGTACTATACGTCGGAGGAGTGGGAGAGAATCCTCGACCCGCGCAGGAGACCGCGAGTGTGGCTGGTGACGAACCACAGCAACGTCGCGCGGGAAGCGCCCCGGGTCTCGGAGGCGCTTGAGCGCGCGCTCGCCGGACGGTATGATGAGGTTCGCCCCGAAGGCCTCAGGGAAGAATATGCGGGCAGCGTCGGGACAATCCGCGTGAGACTTCTTGTGCGCCGACGGATAAAGTCAAACAGTTAGGACGACGTCGCCGTATTTTATGGAAATTTACACATGACCCGGACCGATATGGGAGGAGCAGTTATGAGATTAGGCAAAGCGTTTTTCACGGCAGTGTTGTGCCTGGGGATGGGGACGCTGGGCGGCTGGTCTGCGATGGTTGCCGCCGAGGACGTGAATGAGACGGGAGAACCCGCGCTGAAGGTAAAGATAGAGACCGGCACCGTCGCAAACTGGAAAGAAAGCGTCGAAGAATCGGTGAAAATGATTGTGAAAGTGGGCGAATCCAAGACCGAAAGCGAATGGGAGCATGCCTCCGAGCATTCGACGGGCGTGGTTTACGGCAAGGAGACCAAAGAGGGTCGGGAGGCGGTCCTGGCGGACATCACGACCACCCGCAACCTCAGGAATTACACGGTAAACGGCGAGGACAATAAGGCAAAGAAGAAGGGCGAATTCGAGTGGCCCCGCCTGCCGAAAGTTCGCACGTTGCTGACCGAGTACACGGGACGTGAAATGCTTTCCGGCCATAAAGTGCCGGACCGCGAGGCGTGGGAGAACTATGTGATAGGTTTTCTCCGCATGATACCCGATGACGGCCTGAAGGACGGACAGGAAGTAAAGGGCGACATCGTTCGTGGGGGCGAGAAATACGGCACGTACGAACTGAAGTGCGAACGGAAGAGATCCGAGGACGGCAAATCGTCCCGCCAATGGGCCATCACGGGCAGAGTAAACGCGGAGCGCGAAGGCGTCAAGGTCACGATAGACGACTACCGCGCCAGGTGGACTGAGGGCAAAAGCGTGCCCGGATACGAGTCGTACACGGTCCGGATTGAGCGACTCACGAGGACGGACACCGGCGAGACGAAGACCGAAATAACACGCAAGGTCCGGCGCGAACTGGCGGATTATACGGTTCTTGACGGTAACGCCGCGGAAGATGCGGCCACTCTCTACGACTTGACCCGGAAGGCCTTCAAAGCGATAAGCAAGTGCGACCTGACACAGAACAATCTGAACAAGACCCCCGAAAAGTTGAAGGTGGCGGCAGTGAAGGCGTTCTGGGATGCGGTAAGCGCCGCGCCGCGTCAGGGCGCCGTGAGCGACGCGCTGTGGGCATGGTTCTTCAACGCCTCGGTGTACATAATGCCGAAAGCGGGAGCGCCTGCCAAGCCGGTAGTGGCCGGGGGATGGATAAACACAAAGGGCATTGACTACCGCGACCTTCGGGGCAAGGTGGTGATGATAGAGTTTTGGTCCACGGGCTGCCCCCCTTGCAGGCGAATGGCGCCTCACCTGGACCAGTTGTATCGCAAGTACAAGGACAAGGGTTTGGAAATAATCTCATTCGCGCTTTCCACCAGAGGGTTGCAGGCTTTCGTGAACAGCAAGAAATTGACCTACCCTATCACGACTTCCGATATGCGGGGATATATTTTCGACCAGAACGGCGAACCGTGGCTCAAGGACGGGAAACCCTGGCTTTTCCGTCTCACAGGCATCAGTTATCAAGGCTCTTTTCGAGGGATACCGCACGTCTTCCTGGTGGACAGGAAGGGCATTCTCAGGTGGGAGGGCCATCCGGCGAAGATGGATACAACACTTAAGAAACTGCTGGAAGAGAAGTAAGACCCGCGGCGCCGAATCGAAGGCACGTGGTTTCAGTTTGCGGGTTATGCGCAAAAAGAAACCCAACACGTTTTGGTTTTTGACGTATATACAATCAAGCGATTGGCAGTGTAAGCATACCGTCAGGAGAGGCGGCGCCGCGTAGCGGTGGGAGATTCCAGCGGATAACGTTGGTCTTTTTCCCGGGGACGTGATACGATGTATGCATCGCGAGCAGAGGCTGCCCGGGCGCGAGAGCGGCGCCTGAAGGCGCGCGCCAGAGCGCTGAAGAACTCCGAGATATTCAGGCGCAGGCGCTCTAAATCGAAGCGGGCAGCGCAGTCCAATCTCACTGAGCGCGCGGAGATGCTGACCCTGACCGACCGTGAACTTGTCTTGAAAGCCCAAAAGGGTGACGAGTTGGCCTTCGAAGAACTGGTCAACCGTTACCGGGAGCGCCTGTTCTGGGTGGCGTTCAACATGGTCGGCAACCGCGAGGAAGCCTGGGACATCTCCCAGGAGGCGTTCGTGCGGGTCTTTAAGGCGCTTGACCGCTACAATCCACGCTACAACTTCTACACGTGGTTGTACCAGATAGCGTCCAACATCTGCATCGATCACCTGCGGAAGAGAGGCTCCACTAATCTGGTGTCGCTCGAGGGGCTTTCAAGCGATTCGTACAAATTTGAATTTCCCAGCGAACTCGGCGCTCCTGAAGAAGGTATGGAAAGAAGGGAGTTGCTGGAACAGGTCCAGAAGATCCTTGACAAACTGCCGGTGAAGTACAAGACGGTGCTCATCATGCGCGACCTCGAAGGCGTACATTGCCGCGAAATAGCGCACATGATGAAGTGCACCTACCCGACGCTCCGCTGGCGGCTGTTCCAGGCACGCAGGCTCTTCAAGGAAGCCTGGGAAAGGGAATTCAAGATAGACAGGGAGTTCAGCCGAGATAGTGAGAAACGGCGCTCGCGGAAAAAGCGAAAATGAGGACGGTTGTCGCCGGGTTGTTCTATCCTGCTCAAGTTGACGGGTTTTGCCAACTTCGGCGACTTCGGTGACCGTCACCATTACGGAGCGCAGACCCCGACGCGGTCGGGGGCCGGCACGTAGATGGTGACCGTCACCGCGCGAAACCTTCAGTTCGGAATCTTTAGTTTTTAGCCTTTTACCCTTCACCTCGGGGGCGTCTGTGGCAGGGCGCTCGTCCGGGTGGAGAGCCGACGCACCGAGCGTTCGGAGAGGCGGTGTAAGTGTAGAGGACGGCGCCATGAAATGTCGCAAGGCGCGAAAACTTGTCGCACTGTACGTGACCGGCGACCTTGATTATCACAAGGCCGAGGCGGTCAAGGAACATATCATCACGTGCGACGCCTGCGCTGAAGAAGCGGAAACCTACCGGCAGAGCCTGCAAACCCTCGGCTTGCTCAAGGGCCGCAGCATGCCCGTCGAATACTGGGACGGCTACTGGGACGAGTTGCGCGGGCGCATTCATACCGAAAAGGCACATCCACGCACGACAAACAGGTTAGCGCGAGCATTCACGGTTGCTGCCGCGGCCGCCGTGATATTGTTGGCCGTTATCGCCGTCTGGTCCCGGCTGGCCGGCCCGTACGTGCAGGACGGCGGCGGGCGGGAAGTCGTTGTGGACAGTATGTCCCGGCCGGCGGTTGAAAACACCTCGGAGGTGGATTTTTACCTGCCCGGGGTCGTGGAAGATTCCACCGACCGCATCTACGACTCGCACAGATGGGACGCCACCTGCGAAACCGCGCGCGCCGCTGATTTCTGACCCCGGAGGCCCAAAATGAGAGCAGTAATATGTGCAGCCGTGGCGGTGTTGCTGACGGCATGGGTCGCCACTCCGGTCTATTCGCCTGCAAAGACGGAAGAGTCGGCGGAGGCGAAGCGCCTGCCTTCCTTGCAGGACTACGAGAAGCAACTCACCGCGATATGCGCCTCGGCGTGCAGGTCGATAGTCCAGATTGAGGCACACTATCCGACCCGCTGCTTTGACGAGCGCGGGCGCGAAGTCCGGCCGGACAGCCCCGAGAAGAAATTCACCATACGGCCTCCGTGCCGGGTTGCCTCCGGATTCCTTGTCACGGATAAGGGACACATCGTCACGCTGACCGGCGGCGTGGAAGCCGCTGAACGCATAGTGGTGCGTCCCTCCACCGGTGAGGCCGAATACGAGGCGCAAATAGTCGGCACGGACAGGGAGACGGGTATCGCCGTAATCAAGATAGACGGCGGCGACTTTAAGCCCGTCAGGTTCGGCAAGTCCTCGGAATTGCGCCGGGGCTGCGTGGTCGCCTCCGTCGGGAACCCGTTCGGGCTGAGAGCCACGGCTTCTTTCGGCACCGTCAGCGGCCTGAACCGCGCCATACGCACCGGCACGATGCTGTACACGGGACTAATCCAGTGCACCGCCCCGGCCTACCCGGGCGACTCGGGCGGGCTGATAGTCAACAGCAGCGGCGAGGCGGTGGGGATAGTAATCTCGACCTACCGCAGCGCGGCCGAGGGGTTGCGGGCGCAACTGAAAGGCGCCCTGTCCGTTCTCGAAAACTACCAGGCCTTGACGGACCCCAAGCGCGGCGGCGGCATGAGCGATGAGGAGTTCATAAAGGAATTTCGCAGACGACTCGCAACGATGACCGAGCGGCAGAAGGAAATCGTGAAAAGCCTCAGGATGCTCGAAGCCGACCCGTTGTCATACCGGATGGTCGGTAACACCGAGACGCTCAATTTCGCCATCCCGATTGACGCCGTGACGGGTGTCATAGACCAGTTGATAAAGACCGGGAAGGTTGTGCGCCCCTTGTTCGGTCTGAAGATACGCGAAATCGACGATGAGTACCGGGGCCTGTTCGGTCTCCAAAAGGGCGAAGGCATGCTGGTGGAAGGGGTCATCAGCGGAGGCCCCGCCGATAAAGCCGGCATCAGGAAGAAGGACATCATCGTGGCGATTGACGGCCGCAAAGTGAGCACGCTGCCGGGCGTGAAGGAGATTCTGGCGGAGCACAAGCCCGGCGACAAGGTGTCGATGACGCTCATTCGCGGTGAGGGGCGCGGCGAGAAAATCGAAGTCGAAATAACCCTGGGCACCAGGTAGCGGGGACGGTACAGGGCGAGAAAAAAGAGCGGCCTCCGTGGCCGCGCTTTTTTATCGGCCGGTTGCGGCGCGGGGAAAAGATTTGAGCAATGGCGGCCGAAGTGTAAAATGGTCTCGGGATTCCGGCATGGGCCGGAAGCCTGAAACGTCGGATGGAGGTTATTATGCGCGAATCATATCACAAGGACCGTGGCGGCAGGCGAATATACCTGTACGTCTTCGTGGTTTCGGGGGCGCTGATGGGAGGAATCGTGGCCGGCATGATTATGCTGCTGCAATTCATCAACGGCGCCGACGCATCCCCCGTCCCGAGAGACCTGGATAAACTATACGAAGAACTCAGCAAGGCCGAGGAGCGGCGCTACGACCCGAAGCCCAATGTCGTAAGGGTCGTCATGCCCTCCGTTGTGAGCATCACGGTGGAAAAGAGGGGCGGACGAGGCAGGCGTTTTTCCTCCGGCAGCGGCTTCATAATCAGGAAAGACGGTTACATAATCACCAACAACCACGTGATCGAGGGACACAAGGCGATTTTTGTGACGCTGCACGACAAGCGCTCGTATCCGGCCAGGGTCCACGGGGTTGACCTCAAGACCGACCTTGCCGTGATAAAAATAAGCGCAAGGGGGCTCGAAGCGGCGCGGTGGGGCGATTCGGACGCAGTCGTCGCCGGAGAGGCCGTTATTGCCATAGGCAATCCGTTCGGTTTTCTCAGCCACACCGTTACCGACGGCATCGTCAGCCAGACCGGCCGGAACAGGACGGGCGTGATATCTCCGGAAAAGGCCGGCCAGTTCGCCTACGAAGACTTCATCCAGACAAACGCCGTGATAAATCCCGGCAACAGCGGCGGCCCGATGTTCGACATGCGCGGCATG
>QNCA01000095.1 GCA_003644325.1 Planctomycetota bacterium | reverse complement strand
TAGTCTGGGGGTATGTTAATCAGGTTTGTCGGGAAATAAACGCAGATACTACCGACTACTGACTACTGACTACCGTTTTCTTTCTTCCGCCTTCTGCCTACTGCCTCTTCCTTAGATGATGCTCACGCACCTCTGCAAAGAATCGCTGGTAGGCTGAAGAGCGGTAGTCGGCGTAGGTCCAGGGCCATGTTTCCCACGCGCCGTGCTTCCAGTAGAGGGTGACCTCGGCGTAGATGCCGCCGCCCAGGTAGATGCGGTGGGCCTGGTCTTTTACCGTGGCGAGGACCAGTTTGCCTGCGTCGATGTAACCCGGGTCCAGGTTGACGGGACGGGGAACGGAAAGGCGACTGTCACCTTTCGCGGCGATGTCGCGCTCAATCTCGTTTGTGCGAATCTTTATGGCGGCGATTTCGTCGGGTTGTATCAATCGCTCGAACGCGAGGAACTTCCGCTTTATTCCCTCCCCCATCTCTTCGTTGTAATAGTCTGTGTACGTGAAGTCGAAGACGTCGCTGCTCAGAGAAACGGGGCCGTATTCCTTCGCCAGTATCTCCTCGCAGACGTCGAACATCTCCGGAAACGCGCTGAGGATTCCCGCTATCAGGGTTGCGGGTTGTGATGGTCTTGCTTTCGCCATCAATCCGGATACCGATAGATACCGCTGTCACAGGGGAAAGAATCCCATGGTCTCGGATTTTTGCCGCGCGGCCTCGCGGTCGATACGGTAAGTCCCCTTCTTCCCTTCCACCGCGATGCCGAGTTCCGCCATCCTCTCCTTCACGATTCGCGGCGACACCTTTTTGTTGAGACAGGCGCCCAGCGCCCCGGCCAGTTGCTCCATCGTGAAGACCTCCGGCAGTAGGTCGAACACGACAAGGGTGTGTCGCACCTCGAATCGCAGCCGGTCGAGCATCATTCCGATTATCATGTCATGGTCGAAGGCCGTGTCCGGCAGGTCGTACGCTGGAAACCAGCGCGCGTCGCTCGCGTCGTCGCCGGGCTTGAGCGCGACCTCGTCCGGTTTGACCAGCGCATGGTAGATGACCGAGATGTTCCGCGAACGCGGGTCGCGGCCGACGTCGCCGAAGGCGCGGAATTGTTTCAGCGCGACGCCGCTGACGCCCGTTTCTTCCCGCAACTCACGCGCAGCGGCATCCTCAAGATTCTCATCCATATCGACGAACCCGCCCGGCAGCGCCCACTTCCCCTCGTAGGGATAATTGCCGCGCTTGATGAGCAGGACGTTCAGCGCGTCGTCCATCAGACCCAGCAGCAACGCATCCACGGTCACAGCGGGTCGCTCGTATTCATATGTATAAGACATGTTCGGATTGCGGATGCCGGACATCGGATGTCGGATTCCGTCCCGCTCCTATTCTCCTGCTCCCTACTCGTCTACTGTCTTTCACCTGTGACCTTTCACCTTTCACCTATCCTATCTCCAGCCCTGCGCTATGGGGAATCTGCGGCCGAAGCCGAACGCCTTCGCGGTTACGCGCAGGCATGGCGCGGCCTGACGGCGCTTGTATTCATTGCGGTCAACCATCTTCAGCACCCTGTCGACAAGCCGGGCGTCATGGCCCCGCGCGACAATTTCATCCCTGTCCGCGCTCTCTTCGATGTAGAGTTTCAATATCGGGTCGAGCTCCTCGTAGGGCGGCAGCGTGTCCTGGTCGGTCTGGTTCGGACGCAGTTCGGCGGAGGGCGGCTTCTTGAGGATGCCCGCGGGAATGATCTCCCTTTCACGGTTTACGTGCCCGGCCAGTTCATAGACGGTCGTCTTCGGCACATCCCCTATAACGGTCAGTCCGCCGCTCATGTCGCCGTAGAGCGTGCAGTAGCCCACGGCGAGTTCGCTTTTGTTGCCGGTGGCGAGCACCAGGTCGCCGAACTTGTTGGACATCGCCATCAATACGTTGCCCCTTATGCGCGCCTGGATGTTTTCCTCGGTTACGTCCTCATCCCTTCCCTTGAACGCCCCCTTAAGGGCGTCGAGATATTTCTTGAAGATGTTTTCTATTGATATGATCCTCAACCCGATGCCCAGATTCCGCGCCAGGGCCAGGGCGTCGTCCCTGCTCCGTTCAGAGGAGTAGCGCGAAGGCATGAACACGCCGAATACGCTCTCGGCCCCGAGCGCATCAACGGCAATCGCCGCAACAAGCGCGGAGTCGATGCCGCCGCTGACGCCGATGACGGCCGTTTTGAAGCCGCACTTGCGCATGTAGTCCCGCGTGCCCATCACCAGGGCGGCGTAAAGCATGGCGGCGTCTCCGTGGGGCCACGAACGCACCGGACAGGAGGCGGCCTCCGTGTCAAAAATGAGGAAATCCTCCTCGAAGGACTTTGCGCGCGCGACGACTTCGCCCTTTGAGTTGAAGCAGGTGCTGCCGCCCTCGAAGAGGATGCCGGTGTTGCCTCCGACCTGGTTGACGGCGACCAGCGGAATCTTATGCCTGCGGGCGACGTTGGCCAACATCCGGGCCTTCATCTCCGGCCGCCCGACCACAAAGGGCGAGGCCGATATGTTGATGAGTATTTCCGCGCCCCGGGCGACAAGGTCCTCTATGGGGTCATGCGGGTACATCGGCCGCGGCCAAAAGGTGCGGTCGTTCCAGATGTCTTCGCAGATGGAAAGTCCGATTTTCACCCCTTGAAACTCGACGGGCTTTACCCCCACGGAAGGCTCGAAGTACCGCCGCTCGTCGAATATATCGTAGGTCGGCAGGAGGGACTTGTGTACGGTTGCGACCACCTTGCCCCCGTGGCAAAGCGCGGCGCTGTTGTGGAGCAGGGGAGCACCGCCTGCCTCGTTCCTGGAGACAAAGCCGCAGACGATTCCGATGTTCGCGCTCGCGCGGGCTATCTCCTCCAACTTCTCAAGGTTTTTCTTCACAAGCGCCTTCTTCAGCAGGAGGTCCATCGGGGGGTAACCTACTATGGCCATCTCCGGACAGACCACCAGGTCCGCGCCCTCGTCCCGCGCGCGCTTGACGAAGGCGAGTATCCTGCGCGTGTTGTTCTCAAGGTCGCCCACCGTGGGGTTGACTTGTGCCAGCGCTATCTTCATCCGGTTATCTCGTCGGTGGTTTTGAATTTCACGCCAAGACCCTTCATCTCTTCCAGCGCCTTTGCGCCGGTCTCCAGCATCACGGCCCTTACGGCGTCGGTGACGACGGCGACGCTGAAGCCGCGCCTTGCAAGGCCCGCCGCCGCCGCGCGAACGCAATAGTCCGTCGCGACGCCGAACACCACGAACTCATCGTACCCTTCCCGCTCGATATATTCAACGAAGTTCGGATTGTCGAATACGTCGAACGTCGGCTTCTCGAATATCACCTGCGCGCCCGCCCGCACCCCCTCGGGCAGAGCGCCCGGCCTGTCGGGCACGATTATCGTGTTTTCGAGGAGCGTCTCGTCAATCTTGCGCTGCCCGGGCGTGCCTTTTACACAGTGCGGAGGGAACTCCGCAAACTCCGGGTCGTTCCCGGCGTGAGCGTCCATGGAAGAAAGCAGCGGAATGTTGTTATCCCGGGCGTATGCGACAAGGCGTCCGAGGTTGCCGACGATCTCCCCCGCGCCCGGCACGTACAGCGCGCCGTCCGGGTCCATGAAGTCGTGCTGCGTGTCGATGTCGAGAAATGCTCTCTTGCTCTTCATCATTTTTCTCTGCCTGGGCCTCGCTTGGATCAGACCTCAATCCATCCGCTTCACGAGGACGAGAGGGTCAGACCACGAATCTACGAACCTTTCTCCTATCGTCGAAAGGTTCCGTAATTCGGGTCTGACCCGGCGCTCAGCGGTACTGTTTCTTCACTTCTTCCAGGAGGGCTTCGAGGGCCGGGCTGTACGAAACGGGATACACGTCCGCCCCGTCGAAGCGTTTGTATCGCTCGGGCAACCGGGCGAGTTGCTCCTTTGCGTGGGACTGGATTTCCTTTATGTCCGGCAGGCCGCCGACCGGCTTTCCGTCTTCCAGGATTTTGGTCAGGAGGGCCTCGCCCTTCATCTTCTCGTCATGCCGGCAAATCACGTCCCGCTGGAATTCGCCGTGGCCGTTAGAAATCCTTCGTACCTGCTTCGCTCCGGGGTACATGGCCTTGTCCTCGCTGAACTTCGCCTTGTACACGGTTCGACCGCCTTTTTGCTCCTCCACGAGTTTGTATATGCACTGAAGGGCGGGGGCGTCGCACGAGACGACCATCCCCGTGCCCACGCCGAATATGTCCAGCAGCGCGCCGGCCCTCAGCATGTCGCGTATCTTGTATTCGTTCAGGTCGCCGCTGGCGACGATTTGCGCGTTTTTAAGGCCGGCGTCGTCGAGGATTCGCCGCACCATTTTGCTTTGCGCGACCAGGTCCCCGCTGTCGAGCCTGACGCCGCGCAGTCCATCTCCTATCTTCGCGGCGTTGATTGCGCCCTGTTTCACGTCGTAGGTGTCTATAAGCAATATGGTGGATTCAGGAAATGTCTTGTAATATTTTTCGAACGATTCGAGTTCGCTGTCGAAGGCCATGGTCCATGAGTGCGCGGCGGTGCCGTAGACAGGGATGCCGTGGCGATAGCCTGCATAGACGTTGGAAGTCCCCGCGCAGCCGCCGATGAACGATGCGCGCGCCGCGCTGATGCCTGCACCGGGGCCGTGTGCGCGGCGCAGGCCGAAGTCCACCACCGGCCGCTCCACGCCGCCCATGTGGGCGGCATCCACAACCCGCGATGCCTTCGTCGCGACGGTCGTCTGGTAGTTGATGACCGACAGGAGAAAAGTCTCCACGAGTTGCGCCTCGATGATAGGCGCGGTTATCCTGATGAGCGGCTCTCCCGCGAAGACGACCGTGCCCTCGGGTATCGCCCACATGTCGCCCGTGAATTTCATCCGGCGCAGGTAGTCGAAGAATGCGTCGCTGACGTGCTTGAAAACCTCCTGCGCCCGGAGATACTCCACGGTGTCTTTAGAGAAAGAGAGGTCGGAAAGATATCGCACACAGTCTTCAAGCCCGCAGGCAATCAGGTAGGAGCGCTGCGGCGGGAGGTTACGCACCCACAGTTCGAAGGTCGCGGAGTAGTCGATTGCGTTTTCGAAGTATCCCGCCGCCATCGTCAACTCGTAGAGATCGGTGACGGCCGGCAGATACCCATCCGGCGGGAAAAACGTTTGCGGCTCTCCGGGCACTGCACGCTCTCCATACTGGACGCTGGATTCTGGATTCTTGAAACCTGAAACCTGAAACCTGAAACCTAAAACCTAAAACCTAAAACCTGAAACCTGAAACCTGAAACCCTACACCAGGTTAGATATAACCGAGGGAAGTGCGGTGTCAAGTGAAATCAACCTTTTTCTTGCCGCTTTACTTGACTTTGCGCCACAACGTGGTATAATGTTTTTAGAGTTGAATGTGGTGTTTTTGTGCGGAAACTGTCAATTCGGAGACGGACTCATGAATTGTGGAAAAAGGTCTGCGTTTCTTCTTCTCCTTGCACTCCCGTTTTTCCTCATTGCTTCATCCGCCGCCACAGCGCCGATTGATGAAACAGGCAGTCTGTCCGCGGAGATAGACCGTCTGAAGGATTTGGTCTTCCCAAAGAACTCAATGCTGTACGTCCTGCCGACACAGCAGAATCGGGACGACTACCGCGCCCTCGTCACATCGGTCATGAACGGGAACTACGACACCGCCTCGACACAGGCGGCGGCGCTGAGTTACGAACTGGTGCACTATCACGATACCGACACGTCCCGTGATTTCTACCTGCTGCGCGAGGCGCTCAACGAATACGGCCAGCAGAACCTCGGCTGGGGCAACTACATTTGGAATCCGGGAGGCGGCAAGGACATCCTCATCGAAGCGCCGCATCCGCTTTACGACACGAACACGCCGGAGTTCGCCATCGAGGTCTTCCAGGGCGTTCACGGGCGCGGCTACCTGATGGCCGGCGCCCACAGGGCCTGCATGGGCGACGGGACGATGGGCCAGGCAAACGTCTGCGGACACACGGACAGCATTTTCCACGTCGTCCACGAGACTTGGTCGCTCTCCACGACGCTGCCCATCCAGATTCACGGCTTCGACTGGGACAAGCATACAAACTTCCCGGCGGGAACGGACGTGGTCCTATCGAACGGGGACGGCGCAGTGCCCCAGCCG
>QNCA01000094.1 GCA_003644325.1 Planctomycetota bacterium | reverse complement strand
CACGAACTGCGCCAGCGCTTCCTTGAATTTCATAACGCCCCTCTCTCTCTCGGTTGCGGGCAAGGGGCCGCCCCCGTAACGGCGGCCGACAGTCCCGTCCTTGAAACTCAAGTTGACTGAGTTCTTGTTAACCTCGGTGACTGTCACCAATTACGGAGCCGCTCCGCCCTTGTCGGAACGGATCGCAGATTGGTGACTGTCACCGTAACGTGTCGTGAAACAGCAGATTATAATCAAGCACCCACCATCATCCAGAAAAAGTCAGTCAACTTGAGTTGAAACATGCCGGTGTTCCGCGCCCACACGCGCAAATGTCACGCGGTACCGCTTAATTTCCGTTGTCGGATGCAAAGCCGGAACCGCTCATATCTGCATGCGTTCGATTTCCTGCCAGGCCTCCACGAGTTTGTTCCGAATCTGCATCAGCGCCTTGAATGCCTGGTCGGCCTTTTCCACGGCGACCAGCACCTCGGCTACGTTCTCGGTCTTGCCCGTAGCCAGGGCTTCCACCGCGTTATCCTTGTCAAGTATCAGATCGTTGACTTCCCCTATCTTCTCCATCAACACGTCTTTGAAGGACTTTCCCGCCGAGCCGGTCTGCGGGAGCTTGCCGATGTCGGCGCCGCCCGCGCCGGGTCCCGTGGGCTTTATACCCCCGGAAAAGTTCATGCCGATATGCTCTACCATGTGTTTCTCCGACTAATCGCGCGCAGCCGCGTAGAGACGACTACGCTATTATCTTGAACGCGGCGGCCAGTATGCTCTTGGTGGCGTCCATCGCGGTCACGTTTGCCTCGTAGGCGCGCGTCGCCTCCATCATGTCAACCATCTCGACTATCGGGTTGACGTTCGGCATCAAGACGCAGCCGTCGGGGCCGGCGTAGGGATGGTCCGGGTCATAGACCCGACGAAACTCGCTCATCTCGTCCACGACCTTCGCCACCGAGACCCCTTCCCCAGCCCCCGCGCCGGAACCGAGTTGAAAAACCATGCGCTTGCGACGGTAGGGCCTCATCGACCCGTCCGGCCCGCGCACGTAAGATTCCGCGTTGGCCAGGTTGTTCGCTATCATCCTCATTCGGGAGCGCTCGGCGGACAGGGCCGAGGCGCTTATGTCCATTGTCGAAAACATGGTCTCACCAAATTCTCAAGGTTATCCGTTGCCTGAATCGCCACAGGCGGGCTTCCGCTACTTGACTACCTTCTCCGATATCGCCGTCTGCATCATGCCGAATTCTTTCACGAGTATCTGCACCATAGCATTGTGTAACAACGTGTTCTTGGAGAGTTCGGCCATCTCCCTGTCTATGCTCACGCTGTTGTCGTCGTGACGCAGGTAGCCGTTGCGATTGAGCGGCTCGACTATCTGACGCGCGTTCACGCCGCCCAGGGCGTTGGGCACGACGTTCTTACCTGGCTCAAAACTGAACAGGCGCGGATTGTTCTTCTCGCGATGCGCTATCGCACTGGAAAGTTGCGCGCGGAATTCCGCAACGGGCAAATCACGCCGACGGTAGTGAGGGGTATCGACGTTCGCTATGTTGTTGGCGATGACACGGTTTCTCTGCTCGCAGAAGGAGATAACCTTCTCAAGAACGGGTATCGAGCCCTGGTCAAACATCGCCTTGAAATACATCCCGATTCTCCGATAACAACGCCGGGTACGGGCCGTCTTCGGTGGCCGTCACCATTACCCATTCGGACCCTGGCGGGTCCTCAGGGCGAGGACCCGGAACGGGCGGAGCGCAGATCCCCCGACGTAGTCGGGGGGCCAGTTCGTAGATGGTGACCGTCACCGTAAACAAGCAAACGCTGTGCCGCCCGTGGTGCGCGCCACCCGTACGGGCGCCCCTCTCTCGTGTTATTGTAAGCCTTGTATTGGCAAAAGGTTGCCTTCCTCGCCCCCGACGCCTTTCACCCAGACGGCACGGCGTCGCCGCCATTGCCCTGCAATTTCTTCCTCACGCAGGCATTTTCCGCCGCGCGGGTTTCAGGTCCCACTTCTTCATCTTGTCGCGCAGGGTCCGCACACCGATGCCCAAAACCTCCGCGCTTCGCTTTTGATGCCAGCCGAAGCGCTCCAGCGCGGCGACAATCAGCCGCCGCTCCATCTCCTCCACGGTCGTTATCTCCATGTCGCCGCCTGCGGACAGCATGCGCGAGCCGTCCAGCGAAGGCGAAATGTCCTCCACCTCGATTACCCGGCCCGACGCAAGCACGACCGCACGCTCAATGACGTTCTCCAGTTCGCGGATGTTCCCGGGCCAGTGGTACTCTTCCAGTTTTCGGAGGGCGTGCGGCTTGATGCCCTCGAGTTTCTTCCCGAGGACCCTGCCGCACTTCTCGATGAAATGCTCCACCAGTTCGGGTATGTCCTCGATATGCTCGCGCAGCGGGGGCACGCGCACCGGCAACACGTTGAGCCGGAAGTAGAGGTCCTCGCGGAACTTATGCTCCCTCACCGCGGCGGTCAGGTCTCGATTTGTGGTGGCGATGACGCGCACGTCGGCCCGGCGGGTATCGCTGCTGCCGACGCGCTCGAACTCGCGCTCCTGGAGCACGCGGAGCAACTTGGCCTGAAGACCGATGTCGATTTCGCTCACTTCGTCCAGGAGCAGCGTGCCGCCCTCCGCCAGTTCAAAGCGGCCCTTGCGCATCCTGTCCGCGCCGGTGAAAGCGCCCTTCTCATGGCCGAACAGTTCGCTCTCCAGCAGGCCCGCCGAAAGGGCCGCGCAGTTGACCGCCAGGAAGGGCTTGCCCGCGCGGGGGCTCTCCGCATGGATTGCGCGCGCGATTACCTCTTTGCCCGTGCCGCTCTCGCCGTAGATGAGGACCGTCGACGACGAGACGGCGGCTATCTTTCGCGCCTCCGCCATGACGTCCCGCATGGCCCTGCTGACGCCGACGACCAGCGACGGAGCGCGTTCCTGGGCGACGCGCGCACGCAGGTACTCGTTCTCGGCCATGAGCGCACGGCGCTCGACGGCGTTGCGCAGAACCATCTCTATCTCCTCTGGCTCGAACGGCTTCTTGATGTAATCGAACGCGCCCTGCTTCATGGCGCGGACCGCGGTCTCGACCGTGCCGAACGCGGTGATGACTATCACCGGCACGTCGGGCGCGATTCGCTTGCACCGCTCGAGAACATCAACGCCGGACATTTCGGGCATCTTGAGGTCGGTAATGACGGCGTCCACGCCGCCTTCCAGGAAGGATTTGATGGCATCTTTGCCGTTGCTGAACGCGCGCACGCGGTAACCGGCACGCTCAAGCGACTCCCCCAGGGACTCGCGCATCAGGTCCTGGTCGTCAATGACAAGAACGGTTTTCTTGTCCATGGAACCCCTCTCTCAATGTACTCAAGTTGACTGACTTTTCTCACCTTGCGGTGACAGTCACTAATCTACTCAAGTTGACTGACTTTTTCCGGGCAATGCCGGATGTTTGACTATGAGTTTCCATTTTCCGGGCCTTACGGTGACAGTCACCGGTGGCGGCATGTCTCCGCTGGGGCGGTCCGGGGCCTGGCCGGCTCCACGAGCCCGGGGAGCGTCACGGCAAAGACCGCTCCGCCTCCCGGCGCGTTGCCCGCGCTGACGCCGCCGCCGTTGCTCTCGACTATCCTGTGGACTATGGCCAGGCCGAGGCCCGTACCGCAGTCCTTGCTCGTAAAGAACGGGTCAAATATGTTGTCCAGTACGTCGGCCGGAATGCCGGGGCCGGTGTCCTTGAAGCACAACGTCACGGAATCTTCCGTCCGGGAGGAAACGTAAATCCGCAGCGTGCCGCCTTTGCCCATTGCGTCCACCGCGTTTTTTATGATGTTCATGAAAGCACGCTTCATCAGGTCCGGGTCCACGCGGCACATGACCGGCCGCTCGGGCAGGTCGCACACGACGCGGGTGGAGGTCTCCTCGACCTGCGGCAGGATGTACGACACGGCCGCCTCAATGACTCCTTCAATGTTGCAGACGACCGGCCTCGGCGTGATGTTGCTCGTGAAGGCGAGCATGCCCTCGACGACGTTGTCGAGGCTCTTCACGCCGTCGATGATCTTCCTGATGACGCGGAGATTATCGGGCGTGGTGAGTTCCCGCTCGAGCAGGCGCGCATAGAGTTGTATCCCGCCCAGCGGGTTCCGTATTTCATGCGCGACGCCGGCGGCCATCTCTCCCAGGGCGGCAAGGCGTTTCTTGCGTTCGAGTTCGGCGTTCTTCCGGGCCAGTTCTTTTTGAAGTTCCTCCACCTTCGCCTGGAGCAGGGCGTGTGATTCTTCCAGCCGCCGCGTCGTCTCGTTGAACCTGGCAAATATATCCGCCAGGTCTCCCCGGACATTATCGGGCATGTCGGACTTTTCGGTTTTCATCATTCGGTCTTGTCAAGAAAACGAGGAACGGTTTCGGCCCCGGGGCGGCCATAGGCCCGGGCGATTTTGCGGCCGCCCTGCAGTTTGCGGATTTGGTGGAGCGTCTCTTCCTTTCGGGCCAGCACTCCGCCGTGCCATCGATTTTCCAACTCGATGATTTCGCGCAGGATGGATTGCAGCGACTTTATCGTTTCGGCGGCCTCGGCGCGCTTCCCCTCGGGCAAACTCTCGCGCACGCCCTCCCAGCGCTCGCGCATGGATGCGAAGTCCAGCCCCACCGCGTCGATCTCCTCCATCACGGAACGCTTGCGCTCGAGTATGTCATCCAAGCCCTCATAGGAGTCGGTGGAGCCACACTGAAGGCGCGTCAGGTCCAGCAGCCTGGCGTACCACTGCCTGAGATCCCTCATCTGGGCGAGAAGTCTGGCCGAATCGGTTTTCTGAATCGTCTCTGTCATGCCGGCTCCTTCCGGATGTCAATCCGCGAGATTCCTGTTGCGCAGCCAGTCGAGCACC
Source organism: Planctomycetota bacterium (assembly GCA_003644325.1). Lineage (GTDB taxonomy): Bacteria > Planctomycetota > B129-G9 > B129-G9 > B129-G9 > B129-G9. Next base: position 1,285 of record QNCA01000094.1, on the reverse strand, counting down.
TTCTGGAGGTAGCCCGCGTCAAAGCCGCCGGGGTTATTTGCAAAGGCGCTCTTCTTTTCCAGTTTCGCTATGGCGGCCGCGGCGAGGTCGAAGCAGCGCCGCGCGGCGAACTCATCGCCGGATTCGCGCGCGATGCAGCCCAACTGTATCAGCGCCCAGAGGCCCTGCTCGGTGCCTTCCATCAACTTTGACATGAGGGCGTATTCCCCGGACGCCCGCTTCAGGAGTTTCTGTTTCTCCGCGGCGTCCGGGACTATCCTGCTCTCGGCAACCAGGGCCTCCGCAAAGATAAGGCGGCTGTTGCGATAATAAACGGGCATCGTTTCGACCTTCCGCTCGGGTGCGTCCATCCGCGCCAGGTACGCCCGGGCCCTTGAGAAGAGCGCGCGGGCCTTGTCGTTTTCGTCGCGCTCGACCGCCAGCAGCGCCAGGTGAACCAGGCTGTCGCCGACGTAAAAGAGGGATTGATTGCGCGTCTCCTCATCGACGAACGACTTGTATCGGTCAAGGGCGTCGGTGAGGGTTTCCACGGCAAGGTTCAGTTTCTTCTCCCTGTCGTCGTCGGCCGCGATACCCATGCGGTAGTAAACCCGGCCCAGCGCGAAAGCGCTCTGTCGCCATATTTTCGAGTAGACGCCCACGCCGTAAGGATTGTCGTCGCGCATCAACGCCCTGAAGGCGCTTTCGGCGGCGGCATCGCTGCCGATTGCCGCCAGCGTGACCGCCTCCTCGTATGCCGCCTCCCCCCTGAGTTGGGCCCCTTCGTCCATACTGTTCTCCATCACGAAGCGGAATGTCTTGAGCGCCTCCTCGTTGCGGCCGAGGTCGCGGTACATCCTGCCGAGAATGACCTGCGACTTCAGTACCAGTTCCCTGTCAAACCTCAGTTCCGGCCTTGCTATTCGCAGAAGGATTCTCTCCGCTCCGGCGTAGTCGCTGCGCTCGAGCAATCTGTGCGCGGCTTTCCAGAGGGCGTGCTCGCGCGGCCTGAACCTGGCGCCGGAGTAAGGGTCTTCATCGAAGCCGCGCTCGTAGTACGCCGCGGCCAGCCTGAGGTACTCGTCGCGGAGTTCCGTCTTCGTCTTCAGTTCGCTTTCCGCCCTGAATATCCTCTCCTGCTGCATGTGCCCGCCCGGGCCGCGCCGGAGGGCGCGCAGCCTGGCGTCGATACCCTCGATCTCTTCCTTCGCCATTTGCGTGAGGTCATCGTATCGCTGCGCTATCTCCAGATATACATGCTGCTTGTTGTCCAAGGCCTCGGCCATTTTTTTCAGGTCTTCAATTT
>QNCA01000093.1 GCA_003644325.1 Planctomycetota bacterium | reverse complement strand
CTCTACGGCCTCTAATCACATGGAAATAATTCGTGTATATCCGTCGCGGTTCCCCGCCTTCTCCGCGCCTATTCCTTTTTTTCTTCCGTTCCAGTCCCTGTTTCAATCTGCGTTCATCTGCGTTTATCCGAGGCTATTTCTCTTGGCGTCCCCGGCGGGTTATTTTGCTTTCGGGCAGAAGCGGGTGAGGCCGAGTACGTGCGCGGGGCCGGCGCAGGTTACGCCGTAGAAGACAACAGGTTTGCCGCCCTCGATAAACTGCTGTGCGGTGTCGTTGGCGAAGGCGGTGCCGGTCGCAACCACGACGTCGCACCATTCGATGTCGGCGGCAGCGGCGGTGTCGGGCTCTATTTTTGCATCGCCTATCGCTTTCCCCAGGTTATCGGCGTCCATGTCGGTTATGCGGAACTCGAACTTCCGAGAGAGGGCCTCCGCCATGCGCGGCTGGCAGCCTACCTGGAAGACCTTCGGAGCGCCGAACTCCCGCGTGATGTATTCGGCGAGTTCCTTCGCGCATTCGACGGGCTCATCGTCTTTGCAGTGGACGGTCTTTTCGATGAGGCCGGCCTTGCGCAGTACGGCGTTGAGCGTGGCGACGAACACGGCGCGCTCGTAGTTGTCGGCGAGCGGCATGGCGAGGACCTCTTCGACCGTCCCGCGGAAGTGCCCCGGCATATCCGTGAAGGCATGCCCGCGTGCGTCCCGGAAGACCGCCTCGACTATGCTTTCCTTGCCCTTGAGCAGCGGGTAGTCGTCGTGCGACGGACGGCCTATCGCCTCGATGCCGGAAAGCGCGCGCGCGGTTACGGCGATGCTTTCACCCAGCCAGCCCTGCTGGTCTGCGACCTTCCCGAGGTAGTCCTTCAAATCGTTCCAGTATTCTGATGTCATGGTGTATTCCGTTTGGGTATGCCCGGCCTTAAGAGTGATTTCACCGGAGGATTATAGTAATTGCGCGCGTATTATCCAGGCAATTTTTCTGTTGCATAGGGGGGCGCGGATAGCATAATATATCTCGCTTTCGTGCGCCGGAGCGCGCGCTTCTGTTCTCGGATGGAGTATATGTTACAAAACGACCCAACGTGGGTGGCGGCCTCCGCCGGGGGGTAGCGATACTTGTCCGTGGGGGGGAGGAGGGCAAATGATCACACCGTCAAGAGTATTTCTTACAAAAGGTGTCGGTTTTCACAAGGAGAAGTTGAGCAGTTTCGAGGAAGCGCTGCGCAACGCCGGCATCGCCCGTCTTAACCTGGTCCAGGTCTCCTCGATTTATCCGCCTCACTGCAAACTCATCTCGCGCGAGAAGGGCCTGAAGGAATTACAGAGCGGCCAAATCACGTACGTTGTGATGAGCCGCAACGAGACCGACGAGGCCCGGCGGCTCATCGCGGCATCGGTGGGCCTGGCGATCCCCAAAGACCCGCAGTCTTACGGATACCTGTCGGAGCATCATTCGTTCGGCCAGAAAAACAGAATCGTCGGGGACTATGCGGAGGACCTGGCGGCCTCAATGCTGGCGACGATCCTGGGTGTGCGGTTCGACCCCGACGCCAGTTGGGACGAAAAGAGGGAACTCTGGAAGATAAGCGGCAAGATAGTGCGCACGCGCAACGTGACCCAGTCGGCCTACGGCAGGAAGAACGGGTACTGGACGACGGTCGTTGCTGCGGCGGTGCTGCTGCCGTAGCATGTTGATAATACTGAGAACGATACAGAAGAGAGAATGTCGGTGATACGCCGAAGGCGATGGCCGACATTTCGTTTCAGACATGAGCGAAAACGTGCCGGACAATTTCGGGGCGCTTGAGCCCGAGAGAAGCGGCTTTGAGAGGTCGCGCGTGGCGATACTGCCGATACCCTACGAGGGCACGACGACCTGGGGGGTGGGCACGGTGAACGGCCCCCGCGCGATAATCGAGGCGTCGCGGAACATGGAGTTGTTCGACGACGAGTTGTGGTGCGACACCTCCACCATAGGCATCCACACATGCGAGCCGGTGCAAATCCATGAGGCGGAAGCGGCGGTACACGCGGAGATCGAGCGGGCCTGCGCGGAACTGCTCCGCAAGGGCAAATTCGTGGTGGGAATCGGCGGCGAACACTCCATATCGGTGGGACTGGTGCGGGCGCACGCTGAGGAGTGCGAGGACTTCTGCGTGCTGCAACTGGACGCCCACGGGGATTTGCGCGATTCTTACGAAGGCTCGCGCTACAGCCACGCCAGCGTCATGGCGCGAATCCTTGAACTATGCCCGATAACGCAGGTGGGCATTCGGAGCATCTGCGAGGAAGAAATCGGCGCGCTTCACAGCGAAGACGTGCGCACCTTCTTCGCCGACAAGATCCGCACCATGCCCGAGTGGCGCGAGCGCGTCGTTGACACCCTCGACCGCAACGTCTATATAACCATAGATATTGATGTCTTCGACCCCGCATTCATGCCCGGCACGGGCACGCCGGAGCCGGGCGGGCTGAACTGGTGGCAGGTGACAGGTCTGTTGCGCCTCGTCGCCGAGAGCCGCCGCATCGTCGGTTTCGACGTGACCGAGGTCATGCCCCTACCCGATAATCACATTACCGAGTTTACCGCCGCGAAACTCATCTACCGTACGCTGGGCTACGTCTTCAAGATGACCGAGCCCCAGCCGCACTTCCGCCGCACGTGGCCGGGCCGGCCCTGAGCGGGCCCGAGACCGGATACCTCGGTTCTACGGCCTCGCGCCGTTTCGGCGCTTCGGTGGTTAATCACCCTTTTGGACAGCGCATTACGTAGTCCAGTACCTCGTCGATGTCGGCGGTGGCGAGCGCCAGTGTCGTATCGGCGGCCCCGTAATACAGGCGTATGCGGCCGATGGGTTCATCGAGTATCCAGCCGCAGGGAAAGACGACGTCGTGCACGTCGCCGGCGCGCTCGTAAAGTTCATACGGGCCGAATATCCATTCATCGCTCCGGCGCAGGATTTTGCGGGGATCTTCCAGGTCCAGCAGCGCCAGCCCCAGGCGATAGAGGGATCCGGAGGCGGTGTCTCTGACGCCGTGGTATAACATCAGCCAGCCTTCTTTCGTCTTGAGCGGCGGGGGGCTGAGGCCGATCTTGTTGGCATCCCACCAGCCGCCTTCCCGGGCGCGCAGCAGTATCTGGTGGTCGCCCCAGTGCTTCATATCGGGCGAGTATGAAATCCAGATGTGCGCCTTGCCGCCCGGCGAGATGGGCCGGTGAATCATCGCCCAGCGCCCTTCTATCCTGTGCGGGAAGAGCGAGGCGTCCTTGTCGTCCGGCGTCATCACCGGTCCGAGCCGCACGAAAGTCTTGAAGTCCTTCGTCAGGGCCAGCGATACCAGCGGGCCGCCGTGCGAGAATGACACGTAGGTGATGGACCAGGATTCCATCTCGTCTATCCAGACGATTCGCGGGTCTTCTATACCGTACAGGTCCTCGGGGTATTCATCCGGCAGGGCCGGCATGGTGGGCCCGGGGTCTATGCGCCAGTCCTTGATGCCGTCGCTGCTGCGGGCGGCGCACAGGTGCGACATGCCGGTCCTGTCTTCCACGCGCACCAGCAGCAGCGTCTCGCCGTCCACCGCCGTCGCGCCCGCATTGAACACCGTGTTGACCGGGTAGGGCCAGTCATTCGACTGAAGTATGGGATTATTCGGATAACGTTCAAACAGGTGTGCTGAGACGCCTGTTTCTTTGGCCGTCATTTTATAATACCTCGTTTTGTGTGGTACTGAATGTGATTCATCGAACAGTGCAGGAAATGCTTCTCATGCGTCTCTCAAAGGGCGCGTTGTAATCTACTCAAGTTGACCGGGTTTTTGCGAACATCGGTGACTGAAAGGTGACAGTCACTATCTACGAGCCGGCCGCTCCTTCCGGAGCGTCTGTGCTTCGCAATGGTGACAGTCACCTTTCCGAAGCAAATTCAGTCCATGTCGCCGAAGCGTTTCTCCCTGAGCGCCCCATAGACCACGAACCATGAATAAAGGACGGACCCGACCCAGACGACGAGTCCAAAGATCAGGGAAAACACCGCAGGCGGATTTGACATGCGTTCGCGGAAGAGGGCGCTTGCCAGCAGCCATGCCAGGATGCCCAGGGCCGTGATGCCGAGCAGCCCGCCGGCATAACCGTGTCTGGCGAGATATGTCTTGACAAGGCCGCCCCTGTGGCGCAGTTGGTCCAGCGGGCCGCAGAAGACGGTCGTGAGCAGAAGACTCGCCGCGCCCGCCGGGACAGCCGTTATAACGCCTATTACGACATACGAAAGGACGTGATTGCGCCCGTGAAGGCTTGCCAACAGCGCCATGACAAATGAGATTCCCACCGCGAGCAACACCGCGGCGGCGTAGGCGCCGATTCGCGCGGGGGTCATGCGCAGGACCCTCCCGGGGCCGAGCCCGCTGCCGAGGTCGCGCAACTCCGAGAGGGTCCCGCGCAACTCCTTTTCCACTACGTCCTCCTCCGCGCCGTACATCATTGCCATGCGCAGGTTTCTCTCCGCGTCGGTGGCGCGGCCCAGCACCCGCTGGATGCGCCCCAGCGTCAGATAGACATTCGGGTTTTCCGAATCTATCAGCAGTACGAACTGGCAAAAATCGTGGGCCTGGGCGAATGCCCGCCTGTTCACGAGTGTGTCCACGCACTGCGCCGCGAAGGTCAGCAACTCCTCGGAGTCGCCGTGCAGCCGCCGGTACTGTCTCATCTCCTCCAGCGCCTTATCGTACAGTTTTTCCTCGAAACTCATCTCCGCGACCCGCAGGTCGGCCACGCGCCGCTCGGTCATTTTCGCCTTCCACCCGAGCGTCTTGCGCGGTGAAACCTCGGACGACAGGTGCGTGCCCCGCTTCATCGATTTCGTGCGGGGACCGTAAACGCTCTCCGGCGCCGACACCGGCGCGGCCTTGCCTTCCAGCGCGGCTTCGAGCGCATCGGCAAACTCCAGGCAGTTCTGCCAGCGGTCCCGGGGATCCTTCGCCATGCACTTCAGCACCACCTCGCTCAGCGACTCCTCAACACCGCGAACGGGCGGCGGGCCCTTCTCCATTATCTGGTAGGTCAGGCTGTGCATGGAACCCTCGAACGGCAACTCGCCGGTGAGCATCTCATAGACCGATACGCCGAGGGAGTAGATATCGGTGCGGTGGTCCAGTTGCGTGCCCTCCAGTTGCTCCGGCGACATATAGACCGGCGAGCCGATGAGGCTGGTGCCGGTGAGCCGGGTCATGGTCTGGCGCAGTTGCTGAGCGATGCCAAAGTCGCATATCTTGACCGTGGCGGTTCGCGCCTGTTCGATGTCGAATTCCGACAGCGGTCTCTTAGCGCCGGGGACATCGGGCGCGGGGGGAACGGCCTGCGTGGAGCCGGTGTGCGCTCCGGACCCGCCCAGCGTAGCGGTGGGTTTGGACGAACCCGCCGTGGATATCCGCTTGCCCGGGCCGGTTCCGGATACGAACGGCGAATCCGCGGGCAGGGCGAGCATGATGTTGGCCGGCTTTATATCGCGGTGCACCACGCCCTGTTCGTGCGCGTAGTAGAGCGCCTCACACGTCGGACGCATGAACAGCGTGACCTCCGCCGGCGTCAGCTTCCCGCGTTCCATCGTCAATCCTTCCAGCGTGGGGCCGTTGATGTATTCCATCACGAGATAACTCTGCCCCGCGAAGTGGTCGAAGGAGTACAGCCGCATGATGTTTTGGTGTGACAGCCTCATCGCCGTCAGCGCCTCGCGCTTGAGGCGCTTCTCGGCGTTCAGGTCGGGCGAGATGCTGGCGATCAGCAGTTTGATAGCGACGCGCAGGTTGTCCAGGTATGTATCCTCCGCCAGATATACGATGCCCATGCCGCCGCGGGCGATTTCGTAAACCAGGCGGTATCGGTCGGCAAGCATTTCCGTTTCCATTTGCGCCTGGTCGGTTTCCGGGGGATAGACGACGCGTGCCGCCCCGGGCGTGGCGGCGGGCGGCGGAACGGGCTGTGTCTCACCCGGCGCGGGGGGGCGCTCATCGGTCTGTTTGCCGACGGCGCCGGCGGGCAGAGGGGCCCCGCACGCCCGGCACACATCCGCGTTGGCCCGGTTCTTTGCCCAGCAGGCAGGACAGATTTTCTGATTTGCTTCCGACAACCACACTCCTCCATCTACTGACAGCCATACTGACATAAAGTCTAACGTTCGGTTTT
>QNCA01000092.1 GCA_003644325.1 Planctomycetota bacterium | reverse complement strand
GCGGACCGGAGTCGGTAGATAATGACAAATCTTATATGATATACCTTTCTTGAAATATGTCAATTAACACAAGGCCCCGGAGAGCATGCAAGCATTCTTGGCAGCATCGGCGACGGGTCACAGGCTTTACGGCCAAGGAGGAGCGAAGCGACGGGAAGGGTCTGGCTCCCCGAGCGTACCCTTTTACCGGCAATTCTTTAATGCTCCCCTTGCCCTTTGACCTCTTTGCCTCTTTGTGATAACATCGGAATATATGACACTGATTCTTTCGGGGATATGAGAAATGTTCAGGTCCACAACCATCGTTTCAGTCCGGAGGAACGGCAAAGTCGCCATAGGGGGCGACGGACAGGTAACGCTCGGCGACGCGGTCGTCAAGCACGATGCCGATAAGATACGCAAACTCCTGGACGGTCGGGTCATTGCGGGTTTTGCCGGCGCTTCGGCCGATGCCTTCGCCCTGCTGGAGCGCTTCGAGGGAGTGCTGAAGGATTTCCAGGGCAACGTCCTTCGCGCCGCGACGGAACTCGCCAAGCAATGGCGCACCGACCGCGTGTTGCGCAGGCTGGAGTCGCTCCTTGCGGTCATCACGAAGGAGCACTCGCTGATAATCTCCGGCGCCGGGGATGTCATCGTTCCTACCGACGGCATGCTGGGTATTGGTTCCGGCGGGAACTACGCCCTCGCGGCGGCACGGGCCATGGCGAAACATACGAAACTCTCTGCCCGGAAAATCGTTGAGGAGTCACTGCGCATAACATCGGAGATTTGTATTTACACCAACAACAACACACACATCGAGGAACTTTAAATTGAAAGAACTTACCCCCAAACAGATCGTCGCCGAACTGGACAAATACATTGTAGGCCAGGACAAGGCCAAGCGGGCCGTCGCCATAGCCATCCGGAACCGCTGGCGCAGACAGCAACTGAGCGGCGATATGCGCGACGAGGTTCTCCCCAAGAACATCATCATGATAGGTCCCACCGGCGTGGGTAAGACTGAAATCGCCCGCAGACTTGCCACCCTCGTGAACGCGCCTTTCCTCAAGGTCGAGGCGTCGAAGTACACGGAGGTCGGCTACTACGGGCGGGACGTGGACACCATCATCCGGGACCTCGTCGAGATAGGCGTCAACATGGTAAAGGCCGAGCACATGAAGCGCGTCCGCAAGAACGCGGAGAAAAATGCGGAAGAAAAACTGCTCGACCTGCTCCTGCCCGACTCGGAAGGCATACAGGAATTCAAGCCCGTGGGTGTGGAATCGTCCCCCGTCGTTGTCGATGACGTTTCCGGTCTCAGGACGGTGACCTTCGAGACCACGGACCGGGCCGCGAAGACACGGGAGAAACTCCGGGAGAAACTCCGCGCCGGGGAACTGGATTCCCGCATGGTCGAACTCTCCGTCGAGAGCCGCGCCATGCCCATGGTCGAGATAATCTCCTCCGCCGGCATAGAGCAGATGGGTTTTGACTTCGCCAATATGTTTGAAAAGATGATGCCCAAATCGACCAAGACCACCGAGGTGACGGTGGCCGAAGCGCGCCAGATCCTCATGCAGCAGGAATGCGAGAAACTTATCGACCGCGACAAGGTCACCCAGGAGGCGCTGAAGCGGGTCGAGGAATCGGGCATTGTGTTCGTTGATGAACTGGACAAGATAGCCGGGCGGCAAAGCGAGCGCGGCGGGCCCGACGTCTCGCGGGAGGGTGTGCAGCGCGACCTGCTGCCGATTATCGAGGGCTCCACCGTCACCACGCGCCACGGCATGGTCAAGACCGACCACGTCCTGTTCATCGCGGCGGGCGCCTTTCACGTGTCCAGTCCCGCCGACCTTATCCCGGAGTTGCAGGGGCGCTTTCCCATTCGCGTGGAACTCGACAGCCTCAACGTCGCGGACTTCATACGTATCCTTACCGAGCCGAAGAATGCGCTAATCAAACAGTACACGGCGCTGATGAACGTGGAGGGTCTGAAACTGAAGTTCAAACCGGAAGCGATTGAGGAAATCGCGCGCATCGCCGAAGAGGTCAACCAGAAATCCCAGAACATCGGCGCACGCCGCCTGCACACGGTGCTTGAGACACTGCTGGAAGATATCTCCTTCAACGCGCCCGAGACACGGCGCAAGACCATGACAATAGATGACAAGTATGTGCGCAACAGTCTCAGGGAAATCCTTGCCGACGAGGACCTGAGCAAGTACATCTTGTAGGAAGGCATGACGAAGTGACCCAAGTTGACTGACTTTTTCCGGATGATGGTGGGTGCTTGATTATAATCTGCTGTTTCACAACACCTTACGGTGACAGTCACCAATCTACGATCCGTTCCGACAAGGTCGGGACGGCTCCGTAATTGGTGACAGTCACCGAGGTTAACGAAAGTCAGTCAACTTGAGTAGATTAGTGACTGTCACCGTAAGGTCCGGCAAAATGGAAACTTATAGTCAAACATCCGGCATTGCCCGGAAAAAGTCAGTCAACTTGAGAAGTGACGGTGTGACATGGTGACAGAGTAGAACCCCGCGCCTGAGACATGACGGGCCGGACACACTGCAGATGAGGAGATAGCGTGCAAGTCAAGGGCAAGAAACGCAAATCCGGAGGGGCAAATCCCGCGCAGGCATAAGGAAACTGCTCGCGCGCGAGGCACAGTGCTTCCGCCGCGGTAGTTTATCAAGGCGCTGGAGATGCCGGACGAGGCCGCAGAGTTGTCCTGCGGCAAGTTCAAGTGGCTTCTCTCGCTGGAGCGCCGCAACGAGATTGCCGAAGGCGGCCAATCCCGCCCCGCCGGCGTGTAGATCCCGGCTGAACTCCCCGAGCCTGCCAAGACCGTATCTACCTTGTCGCGCTCGCCGAGCATCACGCCGCGCAGGAGGATAATAGGCACGGAGCCGTAACTCAGCAACTCGTCGTGGAATTCCTTCAGATTGAACCCGTCTCCCTTCATCTTCTTGTAATCCTCGCGCAGTTTCATCAAGTCCAGGTAACCGATGAGGTAACTCATGGGCTGGGTGGGCGAGTGGATGAAGCGGTTTACTTCGGCCCTTGCGTTTCCCTCTTCCAGGCCCACGCCCTCCACCATCAGTTTCACGGCGTCCTCGTATGACATTTTGCCGGTCTGGTACGAGATGTCGATGATAACGCGCGCCGCGCGGTGCAGCCGCCAGCGCAACTGGCACAGGCGTATCTTGCGCGGGTCCAGCGCCCAGCCCTCCGGCTGCTCGGCCCGCGCGTGGAAGCCCAGCTCGTGCATCAACTGCTCGCAGTACACCGCCCAGCCCTCGCTGAAGAAGGGGGTGTAGAAATCGACCCGCGGCGCGCGGTGGTTCGCCGCCGCATGCGAAAATTGCAGGTGGTGCCCCGGGAACGTCTCGTGCACTGTTACGGTGAACATCGAATAATAGTTGTGCCCGCGCAACTTCTCCGCCGTCTCCTCCGGGGCGCCGTCCGTTGACGGGGCGGACGAGCGGAAATATTTCATCTCCCCATTGCCTCTCCCTTCGTAAAAGGCGTATGGCGTCCGATTGTACTTGTCGTGATACCTTTCCACGCGGACATTGTCGCGGCTTTCCTCGGGAATGGTTACCACGTCCTTTTCGACAAGGAACTCGCGTGCCCTCTCCAGCAACTGCCGATATGCGGGTGCTACACGGCCGGGAGCGGGGTGATTCTCCTTCATCTCGTCCATGACCTCTTGCAAAGTCTTGTCCTTGTCGATTTCGCGGGCCAGTTTTTTCATCTCCGCCTTGATGCTCTTGAAATTCTCGCGGCCGATCTTCAGCAGTTCGACGGGGTCGCGGAATTCCATGTGCCTCCGGCGAAGCATATCGACGAACTTCCGCCTGCCGACAGGCCCGCCGCGCCGGAGTTGCGGCCGTTTGATTTTCTTGTCTTTCAAAAGACCGCGGCAGGCCTTAATCGCTTTCATGGCCGCGCGGCAGGAGTTGCCGTATTCACCGGCAAAGCCGGGCACGACGGCGGAGTGTGACTTGTACCAATCGTCCAGGACCTTCATGTCGCGCTCCAGCCATCTGACGCAGAGCCGTCTGTCGGCCGGTCCGGCCTTCCCGACCTTTTTTCGCGCGGACTCGATTTCGGCGGGGATGTCGTCGAGCCTCGCCACGGCGATGACGGAGTCCGCGTCGGACCTGTCGAAAAGCCTTGCGCGCATTTCGTAGATGATGGGTGAGGACGGCGCCAGCGTGGCGAGGCGCTCTGTCTGTGCCCGCGTTTCCTGGAGACGTTCGATTCGCGATTTCAGGTTCGCGCGGAGAAGGTAATAAGTGACCCAGTCGTGGTCATCAAGGAGTTTGACGTCTGTCCGCTCGCGGGCTTTCCTCTGTAGGGATTTCAGCGCGGCCATGCGGCGCTCGAACAGGCGCGCAGGGCGGTACCTGTCGGCCGTGTACGGCCGGAGGGATTTGTATTCGGAGACCAGCGTCTCAAACTTGCGGTGCTCCCGCTCGATCCGCAATGCCCGCCTGATGTCCGCCGGGCCGGTAGTATCCGGCTTGCCCGGCGCCGCCTGCACGGCGGCCAACCGGCCGGCGGGAAACACCAGCGCCAGTATAAGCGCCGCCAGAATTCGCTTGCCGTTCATGCGCGGTTCTCCGTGAAGTTCCAGGCCTGCGTTGACACGTCTCCCTGCGGCATTATAATCTCTGCGTGCAAAGAATAAAGCGCATCAAATACTACGAGAAAGACCGGGGCTTGTTTACAAGATGCAATTGCCGCGCGTAGCCATAATCGGCCGGCCCAATGTCGGCAAGTCGTCCCTGTTCAACGCTCTCGTCGGCAGGCGTATTGCCATTGTGGAGCCGACCAGCGGCGTGACGCGGGACCGCATAGCGTTTGACTTCGAGTGCGAAGGCCGCTGGATTGAGTTGATTGACACCGGCGGCATGGGCATTGAAGAGACGGCGAAACTCTCGCCCAAGATTGAGGCGCAGATACGCGCCGCCGTCGCCGCCGCCGCGGTGCTGGTGTTTGTGGTGGACGCTCAGGCGGGCGTCACGCCGCTGGACGACTACGTGGCGGGCGTCGTGCGCAGGGCGTCAACGCCCTGCCTGCTGGTGGCCAACAAGGTCGATGCGCGGAAGCATGAGGCGCTTACGTCGGAGATATTCTCGCTGGGCCTGGGCGAGCCGCTGCCGGTCTCCGCCGCGCGCGGTCGGGGCTTGGCCCAACTGAGGCGGGCCATCGCCGAGGCGATACCCGGGGACAGGCTCGCAACCGAAAAGCCCGACGAGGGCCTGAAACTGGCCGTCGTCGGCAAGCGCAACGTCGGGAAATCCACTCTAATAAATGCGATGTTGCGCGAGGAGCGCCTGATAGTCAGCGACGTGCCGGGCACCACGCGCGATTCGGTGGATGTGCGCTTCGAGCGCGACGGCAGGCGCTATACCGCCATTGATACCGCCGGACTGCGCAAAAGGGGCAAACTGGACAATGCAATCGAGTTCTTCGGCGTGCATCGCGCGCAGCGCTCGGTCAGGCGCTGCGACGTGGCGCTGTTCCTGCTGGACGCGATAGTGGATATAACCTCGGTTGATAAGCGTATATGCAAGTACATTGTCGATGAATACAAGCCCTGCGTGGTGGTGGTGAACAAGTGGGACCTGGCCGAGGGCATGAAGACGGGGGATTATCAGCGCTACCTTGAGTCACGCCTCAAGGGGCTGCACTTCGCGCCGATGCTCTTTGTCTCGGCGCTGAGGCGGGAGAACCTGTGGCCCATTGTTGACGTGGCGGAGTCTCTGTACGGACAATCACGTGAGAATGTCGGCACCGGCAGGCTGAACAGCGCACTGCAGAAAGCGACCGCGCAAAGACCGCCGCTCGGCAAGGGCGGGAAGGAGGGCAAGATATTTTACGGCACGCAGATAGGCGTCGCGCCGCCGCACCTGGTGCTGTTCGTCAACGACCCGGGACTCTTCGCCCCGGATTACAGGCGTTTCCTCGTGAATTACCTGCGCGAGCACGTGGGTTTTGAGGAGGTGCCGATACGGTTGTCCTTCAGGAGGCGCACCGGCAGGCGCCCGTACGGGCGGAAGGAAAAATAATTTCTCAAGTTGACTGACTTTTTGTTAACCTCGGTGACTGTCACCAATTACGGAGCCGTTCCGCCCTTGTCGGAACGGATCGTAGATTGGTGACTGTCACCGTAAGGTGTTGTGAAACAGCAG
>QNCA01000091.1 GCA_003644325.1 Planctomycetota bacterium | reverse complement strand
TTCCATGGTAACGAGCCCCGAATCACCGCAGAGTCAGAGTTGATAGAGGAGTTCGTCGATTCCCTGGTCTTGAACGAGTGGTACGCCAGCGCCAGCGAGAACTGCCTGACCCTCCTGGTGGAGATGTGGGTGAAACCGATGTTCAGCGCCGTGGACAACGATAACAGCGTGCACGACGGCAACTGGGAGGAGATGATGAAGTCCCCGACCAACTGGCGCTGGCAGTCGTGGACGGCGCCGCCGCCCTACGAGCGTCCGGTGCACCCTGAAGAAGAGCACCCCACCCAGTCCTTTATCAGGCTGACGAAAATAGAATTTACTTATCCATATTACCTTTATAACCAGGCGTACGGCATCCGCCCGCCGCAGATGGGCCCCCCGGGCTGGGGCGCGTCGAAAGTAGGCACTTCCATGGATGTAGAGTTCCGCTTGCAGCCCCTCCAGTGGGTTGTAGAGGGCATATGGTCCGACTGGGGCGACAGGCCGCCTTATGCCTGGTTGAGGCGCAGATCCGTCCTGTTCGAGTTTGATGATTTCTTGAAGCAATATACGGGAGACAAACCCCGCCAACCATTCCATTTTAAGTCGAGTTACACCGACGACCCGGATCCCGACGAATCGCCGCCGCATGACGTCGATCACATTATACGCGACGGGGAATGGTTCCACTTCGCGACTATCTGCCTGAAGGACGAGGTCTTCTGGGCGTTGAACGGCACGCTCATCGGCTCCGAGAGGCTCCCCGCCAACCAGGAGGATTTCGCCAATTTCGGAATACAGAAAATCACCCTGCCGGAGTTTGCCTGCACCGTTGACGAGTTCAAGATATACACGATGGTCGGCAACAGCATATCGGATGTGAGCGCGCGTTTACAGGAGCACCTCCAGGAAGGACGCTATTTCGACGAGGGAACCTATATCTCCCCCGAAATCCACCTGCCGAAAGGCGCCAGGCTGGAGGGCATCAACTGGACACAGTTCATCCCCATTACCCTGGACCCGGACAACACCGGCGTAACCGTCTATCTTCTCGACGACCAGGGCCACGCGGTGAAAGACGAAGACGGTAACACCGTCAAACTGGAAGACCCGAACAACACGGAAATCATCGGCGCTTTCGTCGATTCGTTCAAACTGAAGATAGGGATAGAGGCGGCGCCCAACCCGGATTATTACGACTCTCCGATGACCGACTGCCTGATTGATACCCCGGTAGTGGACGACATAACCATATTCTACTCTTTTCAGGAAGAGGTGCTGCTGTGGGAACTCGTGGAGTAAAACCGTCTTCACCCCGGCCCCGCTGCGCGGGGCTTGCCGTCGCGCTCCTGTGTGTACTGGCGGCCGTCCTGCCGGGACGGCCCGGCCGCCTTTGGGCGCAGGATGCATCTTCCCTGGAACTCAGTTATGAAATCCTCACCGGGGGGGCCGAGGGCAAGGTTACGGGCATCGTTATCAAGGGCCGCAACGCGCCGCAAAAGTGTCGCGGCAGGCGCAAAGGCGTCTCGGTTGCTCTCTATTACGGCGAGCCATCCGACGACAATGCCGGGCAGTGGCCCCTCAGCGCCGCCGGCAGGGTCCGGTCCGACGGGACCTTTGAGGTGGAATTCAGGTTCGGCAGACACGAAACCGCTAACGAGGGGACATGGTGGGCAAAAGTGTGCCTGAAATCCAGGCCGAGGATTGAGGCGGTCCTTAGCCCCATAATAATCGGCTCGGAAGCCGGCAAGGAAGCCCAGTATAACCGCGTCTGCCAACTGCAAGAAAGAAGGTTGGAACTTTACGAACAGGCTTGCCTGGAATTTATCCGGCGGGCGGAAGCGCTGAAGGCCGCCGGCCGGACCGGAGTCAATTTCAGGTGCCTTCGCGAAAAACTTGAACCCCGCGTGAGCGAATTCCTGCTGCTGATGCACAGCGCCGACGGCGGAAAAGTCATGAAGGACGCATTGGCCGCAGAGGGCCTGAGGCAGGTCGCATTCCCGGCCGCGCGCGCGGACCTCATGCGCGTGGGCGTCGGCCTGAGGGCGGACAGAAATCCCCCCTACTTCCCCGCATACACACCCCGACCGGATATTTCAGGTGTCGTAAGGGTGGCGGGTGAGGCATCCCCGGCAAAGGCGTTGAAGGCCCTGGGCAAAGTTTATCGGGACATATATGCCGGTGTCCGAGTTGACTTCAAGGCGGAAGACGCCGCTGCCGCCATCCGGGACCTGGAGAACGGCAAGGTTGAAATGGCGCTCCTCGGCAGGCCCCTGACCGATGCCGAGTTGCGCGGGTTTACCAAGGCACGTGGATACAAGCCCGCCGTGGTGCGTCTTGGCCGCGGAGAGTCGATAGTCATACTCGTCAACAAGAATAACCCCCTCAAGGAAATCTCCCTGCCGCAACTCGATGCCGTCTTCTCCGCCGACAGGCTGGCCGGATACGCAGAGGACATCGTTACCTGGGGCCAGTTGGGCGTGGAAGACGGGCGGTGGAAGAGCCGCCCCATCTCGGCGGTGGCGCTGCGTGCCGATGCGCCGGCCGCGCGAGCCTTCAAAAGCCTGGTCCTGAGAGGCGGCCGCCTGAAACGCGGCCTCAACGAGCAACCCGACGCCGAGGCCGTAGCGGCCTGGGTCGCGGAGGACCCCTGCGCCATAGGCTTCTGTCTCCTGGAAGACCTGAAATCGACCGTCCGCGCCGTTCCGATCTCGACCGACGCCGGGCCTGTCGCGCCCGCCGCTTCGGCGGTCGAACGCGGCGAGTATCCGCTTACCCGCTACGCGTACTTGTATCTGGACCTGGATCCGGGCTGGTATCAGTGGCGCGACGGCCGCCTGCATGAATTGTTGAAGAAACAGGACCGGCTGCTGAAAGAGATGCCCAATTTCGTCGTGAACCCCACCCGTGAACTCGAAGAGCACTTCAAGACCCTGTGGTTCCTCTTGAACGAAGTCGCCAAGCAGGTTGAACTGAACAACCTGGACAAGGACAGGATCATTGCGAGGTACATCCGGGAGGAAGTCAAGAGACGACGAAAAGCCGGAGCAAAAGAGAACGAGGAAAAACTTATAAAGGCCGTCAAGAAGGATATGATTTCGACCTTCGGCAGCGTGGCAAGGGCGGGAGAACGTCTGGCGGCCGCACACGCGGAAGCGCTTCGAAAGACCCAAAAGCAGTTCGATGAGAAGGCAGCGTTCCTCCACGCGAAGATGGCGCGGATAGAGGACGTTACCGTGGCGAACCTCTTCGGCGATATTGTCAGGCTGCACGCCTTGTACTGGGAACTGTGCGACGCTTACGAGGCCGCGAGGAGAAAGTTCAACCCAAAGGGCTGGCAGGTTGTCTGGCGGGACCGTGTCGAGGCCATGAGAGGGGCCGCCGCGAAGTACGTGCCGAAGGAGGGCGCGCGCAACATCGGCAGGGGCAGGAAGATCGACAAAAAGATGGCAAGGGCTGTTGACGAGTTGCTCAAACTGCGCGGGGAGTTCCTCGCGAAACTGTACAAGGAGCACAACACGCCGGCAACGGACAGGGAAGAGATGCCGCGAAACATCGGGGCAGACCGCGCCGCCGCGTTCAGAAAGCCTTACAACGAGATGAGGGATATCGTCAGGGACGAGCGCGACAAACACCTGCCGGCGCTCAGGGATGCGGTGGATATGCTGGATGCCAAGTTCAATGCCATACGTGAATACATGGCGCCCTACATGCCCGGTGCCGAGGGCCGCCAAACGCCCGACCCGGGCGAGGTCCGCAAGTGGGTGAAGGACGTGTACTCGCCCGAACTGCTGGCCCTGTCGGAAAGCGCCTACGACCGGTTCGCGCGGCGGGGGGTCCACGACCTCTTCCCGAACGTCTCGAAGTTATTCCTGCCGCTCGTCAACAAATTGATTCTCCTGGGCGGCCACTACGGCGCTGCGGTAACGCTGCCGGCCGGCACGGAGGAGGAGCGCAAAATGCTGGACCGCAACCTGCTTGCCGTCAAGAATCTCAGCAGGGCCGCGGAAATCATGCTCAAAAACATCCACACCATGATAGAAAATAAGTACAACGTGGAAGCCCTGGAAATTTATACCCCTGACGAAGGGGGATACCGTGAAAGATACGCGGAGGAATCACCGGATTGAGGCCGAATCGGTGACTGAAAGGTGACTGTCACCATTACGGAGCGCAGACCGCCACGACTTGTCGTGGCGGGCCAGCTCGTAGATGGTGACTGTCACCTTTCCGACATAAGCAGTTCAATCTGAAACCGGGATGAACGAATAACGGGAACCGTCTTCCCCTGCGTCCCGACCCCGTCGCGGTGCGGGGTCGGGATTTTTTTCTGCGCCGCGATATCCCATGCGGACTCCTCCGAAAAGCCTCGGATGCTTCCCACAGGCGGATAACGCTTGTTTCACGTCCGGAATAGAGGTTCCATATCGTCGCTTGGCGTGAGCGGCCGCAATGTACTTACGTTTCAAACACCGCATTAACTTCTTCGTAATTAAGTAGCGGAGACACGTTACCTTTAGGACTATGCCGGGCCTTGGACTCCCTGCGGCGTTTAGCGCGCGGCTGGGCTTTAGTGTCCAGGTGCTTTCAGGAGGGCGAATACGATGACGCATGGAGGCTTCAGACATTGTCTGACTGGTATGCCGGGCGGGTATTTTGCGGTTCTCGCGCTGGCCGCCTCTTTTCTGTTCTTAGGTGAAACCCTGGTCGGGCAGGCGCCTGATGGGAAAGAACCGCCCGAGAAACGGCAGGACGCGGGAAAAGAGGAGCCCCTCCGGTCGAACGTCGATGACCGCCTTGCGCGCCTGCAACTGCTCTCGGCTGAGCTGGGAGAGCGGATCAGCGGAATCGCAGCGCGCGTTGCGCCCCTGATGGAGCAACTGTCGAGCGAAAAGCGGAAAGACTCCCCCGATGAGAAGCGCCTGCTTGAACTCAAGAACGCGCTGGGGCGTGAGCGCTATAAATTGGAGAAGATGAAAACAGAGCAGAAGGAAGTCCTGAAAGAACTCCATTCCTTGCTTGCCTTCACGGACATCGCGAAGGACGCTGGTCCCGGCAAATGGATCCCCGGTGGGATGTGGAAATGCACTCCCGCCGTGGGTGACATCAACAACGACGGTTACTTGGACGTGGCCGGTATCTGTCGATACGGCACCGGGCTGCGGGTCTGGGTGTATAGGGGAAAAGGCCGTTGGGTCGATGTGAGCGCGGGATTGCCGTCGAGCGCGTTTGGCGGGGGAGTAAGGATGGCCGACGTAAACAAGGATGGAAACCTCGACCTGGTGGCGGCCTTCCACGGCGGAGGGACGCGCGTTTTCCTCGGCAACGGCAAGGGCGGCTGGGTGGAATCATCCTCGGGCATACTGAAGCGCGACCCACAGGACGTTGTTGTCGGGGACTTCAACGGAGACGGCAACCTGGACTTTGCCGATGTGGGATACCACGCCTCGGCTAGTGTGCGGTTTCACCTGGGCGACGGCAAGGGCAACTGGAAGCCTTGGGAGACCACCGGCTTGCCCACGTGCAAGGAAAATGAGGAAGTGTGGGGCATGAACTTGGCCGTCGGCGACATCAACAGGGACGGCCACCTTGACCTGATAGTCAACCATTCCGGCAAGATTGGAATGGGACACGCCCTCGACCCGGTTTGGCTGGGCGATGGGGCGGGCAATTTCAAGAGCGCATCAGTGGGCCTCCGTCACGTACGAAACGGCGGCACCTGGGGTGTAGACCTGGGCGACGTAAACAACGACGGATACCTTGACATTCTCATGGGCTGCCAGGATTGCACCAAGGACGTGCCGTACCACGTCCAAGTCTATCTCGGCAACGGTTTCGGTGTGTGGCGCGCCTCATGCGAAGGCTTGGAAGCGGTGCCGCCCACCGCGGGCGTCAAGGGTGCCAAACTTGTCGACCTCGACAAGGACGGCAACCTCGACATCGTTGCGGCGGTCAAGGGCGGCATAATGGTCTGGCGCGGCGACGGTACGGGCCGGTGGCAATTGCAGCTGACGAGCGAGGCGGAAGTGCCCGCGCTGCCTGCCTTCGGCGTGGCGGTGGGGGATATCGACGGGGACGGCTACGATGATATCGTTGCCGCCTATGGTACCATGGCGCAGACCAATATCACGCGAAAGATGATGGGACTTGGCCCGGTCCCCTATGGCGGCTATCTGAAGGTATGGGCTGTTAGGCCGGCGGATGTCGCGCTGCGGGCCCGAATAGAGGAAATGCTGGAACAGTTCGAGAAAGAAGAAATCCCGCCGGTCAGGGCAGGGGAAGAAGAGCCCTCCGGCAAGGGAGAAGACG
>QNCA01000090.1 GCA_003644325.1 Planctomycetota bacterium | reverse complement strand
TCAAGTCCCAGTATGTATTTTTCTTCTGCTTCCTGATTGGTCATCGTAAATTTCCTCCAAAAAGTGGTTGACAGATACTCGTCCATGTCCTATACTATTAACAGTGTATCTGAGCGGCGATTGTCCTGCAAGTCATAGTAAGGATTTTTGTCCGCACGTAAGGCTCTGCGGAGTCTCGCGAGCGCGTCCCAGCGGCGTGCTCTTTTTTTGGTCCCTCTGTAGAACTCCTCAGCCCTTCCTTTGTCGGGATAAACGTCTGCCCCGTCGCCTATCAGCCTTGGACGGATTGGCGTGAGGTTGGTTGGTCCGGGCGTTTATTCGGGAAGCGGTAAGGGCTTTTCAGGCGGGGCATGGTGAAGTCGGCGCGCTCCAGGTGCGCCACAAAGCGCGGAATGGTGTGCGAGACGAGTGAAGCGGCTTCGTCGATTTTCGCATCCAGGTCCGAGTCGCTTTCGTAATAGAACGTGTCCGAGGCGGCGTGGTTCCACGAAGGAGGGGCGAGGAAGAGGTTGTAGAAACGCTGCCGGAATCGGGCGGGTTTCCTGAACATCATCACGCGGAAAAAGGGCATTCGTATCCCCTTGCCCTCACGGTCGCCGAGAAACGGCAGTTCGTCGTAACGCGCCTCGGCCCGGCCGAAGCCGAGATTGAGCCTGAAGAAGTTTCGCCTACCTTCCTTTCCAAACACCGCCTCTACGTGAACCGAGTGGGAATCATCGACGTTTTTCTTCAGCGCGAACGCCCCTTCGCGCGGCGCGTAGTCATCGGGCTTCGGCAGGAAGAAGCCGTCTTGTTCCAGGCGGGCGGCCAGGCGCTCTCGCGCCCTTTCCACTGATTCAGTCTTGACCAAAGCCTTCAACTCCTTTGCAAATCGCGGCAAGCACGAGCCTTTCGGCGTGCGACAGTTCGAGGAACGGCCGCTCGGCTCTGTACGATGGAGCGGGGAGCAGGAAGAGCATGCCTCGGTCGGGCTGGAGTTTCATGCGGCACAGTCCCAGCGGGAAATTCTCCCAGGCCCCCGCCGGATAGAGACCGTTGCGCTCGCGCCACGTAAATTCGAGGTCCATGTAACGCCCTTCAAAGCCCCACAACACCTCCTCCCCCCCGCCCAGGTCGTACCGGAAGGACGCGCCGTGGCGGCCGCCGGCCTGTGCGGCCTGCCGCGCCGCATCGGTCAAGCCGGCGAGGAGTTCCCCCGGTTTGGGATATTCGGCGTAGTTCCGTTTGCGGAAGATTGCGGTGCACTCCGCGCACTCGAGGGACTGGTAGTTCCTGCCGCTGTGCAGGCACTGGCGTGTTTCTTTGGCGAAATGCCTGTGAAGCAAATGGTAGTTCGCGCGGGAGGTCTCGGCCGCGAGTCTATGGCGCTCCTCACGGTTCTCCCTGCCGCCGCCGACGTAGGAGCGCAGGAAGCGCATCGCGTCCGTCGCGGGAATCCGCAGGCGGTGCCGCATCAATTTGGCCAGGTTGTCCACACGCTTCCGCCGCGTGAGCGAAGAGGATATGTCGACCTTGGCCAGGTCTATAAACGTGAGCGAAAGACTCTCCGGGTCGAGCAGGAAATTGCAGAGGTTGCAGTCGTACTGGTAGATTCCGTTTTCGTGCAGTTGCCCGACCAGCGCGGCGAGTCCGTTTATAACCCGGCGGCGCCGCGCAATCTCTTCTTCGGACAGAGAGGCGACATCCGGCATCAGGAGATAGTTTTCCAGGTCAATGCGTCCGGGCAGACGCTCTATGACCACAAAACACTCATTGACCATGCCGAGGCTGCGCCGCTCGCCTATGGCCGCCGGTACGGATACGGGTATGCCGCGGGTCTCGATTTCGCGGCCGACGCGGAGTTCCTTGACGGCGACCGTGCGGTGAAAGAGGCTGCGCAGCCGCTGGTAAAGCCTGGGGAAGCGATAGTTCTTTATGATAAATTCGCGCTTGCCGGCGGCGGAATTGAGCGGAGCGATTATGGTCGTCTTGCTCTTTGAGCGGGTGAGCACCTGCGGATGCGCGGTGCGAATAAATTTGTCGAAGGCGGTGAAGACCGGCTCGTCGATTATCTCGGCCAGGTCCTCGCGGACGGTCCAGCGGAACGGCGGCCGGTCCAGGTCCGTGTATCGCTGCGTTTCCTCGGAAGGACTCATTCTTTCACCTCCGGCTTGCGTGTGAGTTCCCAGAACTTCGCCCATGTCACGAAAACGTGATACGCGCTGAGCGCCGATATGATGAGTCCCGCCATGCCGTCCAGCAGCCCCAGGCGCAGGATGTAGGTGTTGAAGAATTTCCAGGGGGGTCGGAAGAGGAGTTGCAGGTAACTGAACTTCCGCCCGGAGCGCATGAACTGCTCGGCGCGCGTGGTGGAGAACTTCTGGATTTGCGCCAGTTGGTCCGAAATGTCGCGGTAGGTGTAGTGTTCTATTTCGCCGCTGAGTCTTGCGGTCCTGCCGTCCAGTTCGACCGTGTCGTGCGGGTCGTTGTCGAGGAAGCGCGCCTTTGCCTTGCGATAGAGCCTGAGTTTATAGTCGGGGTACCAGCCGCCGTGCTTTATCCACCTGCCCAGGTAGAAAGCGCGGCGGGGAACGAGGTAGCCGTCGATATCCCGCGATTCCAGGTCAAGCGAGGCGATCTCCCGCGCGAGTTCCGCCGAGGCGCGTTCGTCGGCGTCCAGGTTGAAGACCCACTCGTGCCCGGCCTGGTCCTGGGCGAACCGGCGCTGGTCGTTTATGCCGTTCCACTCGCGCCGGACCACTTTGTCGGTGAATTCCCTTGCGATCTCGACGGTCCTGTCCTTGCTGTGCGAATCCACCACAACGACTTCATCGGCCCACTCCACGCTCCTGAGGCAGTCGCGGATGTTATGCTCTTCGTTGTACGTGATGATGCAGGCTGTTACCGGCAGTTTCATTGTTCGTGCCCCGGGGGCGGCGGCCACGTCGAGCGTCAACAGTCACTCTTGTTGCCGCGGCTGCTGCGGGTAGAAGACGGCCTTCTTGTGAACAAATATTACGATGTCGAGACGCTTGTCCCCATCGACATCCGCCAGCAGCAACTCTTTCGGCTCGAGTCCGGCTTCGCGGCGATAAGGGTTGAAATCTTCAAAACCGCGCTCAAAGACCTTGAAAGTGAGTTCCTGCCGGGGCGTTCCGTCTTTGCCGAACGACAGTATCTCAACGTGGTGCGAGCCTCCGTCGACGAGCACCAGGTCCGGCTTCCCGTCGCCGTTCACGTCACCCGCTTCCATGCCGGTGTATTTACAGTCCTTTATCTCGGTGTGATAATCGGCGACCTCTTCGAACTTCGGGTCGAGTGCGTTGGCGTAAAGGACGCCGAACTTATCGTCCCCGAATATGACGATATCAAGGGAGCCGTCGCCGTTCATGTCGACCGGGAATATATCTTTGAAGCGGAAGTTCCCGATGTCGAGGTCTTTGACGGTCTTGAACATGCCCTTCCCGGTGCGTTCTCGTATGCCGAGTTTGCGCGAGGCGCCGTCCAGCATCAGAATTTCGTTCCGCCCGTCGCCGTTGAGGTCGGCGGTGAGCGCCTTCAGGATTCGCGCCCCGGCGGTATCGCCGCCGTACTGGTCCACAACGTTCAACGCGCCTTTTGAAAACTGCATTGCCCGGGCGAAGTTTTTCCGGCACACGATCATCTCCGGCGCACCGTCGCCGTCCACATCGCCCAGGGAGAAACTCCCGGCACTGTAATTCGCCAGCAGGCCGGGCTTGAAACCCTCCTTCTTCGCGGCGTCCTCGAACTTGCCGTCCTCACCCTGGATGAGCAGGGCGGGCGCGCGAGACCTGAACAGCGCCATGATGTCGGCCTTGCCGTCCGAGTCGAGGTCCGCTATCCGAAGCCCGCGCATGGCGAGTATCTGGTTGGTCGAGAGGTCCATCTCGCGCCAGTCCGCCATGCCGCCGTCCTTCCGCTGGACCATGACGTAGAGGAAGCCGTCGTCGTCGCTGTTCCTGGCGGCGTAAACCAGGTCGCTCCGCCCGTCGCCGTTGACGTCTCCGACGGCCATTGCCACCGGGGTGTGTTTTGTGGCAAGCGGCCTGGGGAACCCTATCTTACCGGTCTTTTCTTCCCGGCAGACGCCGATTGTTTTTTCTTCTTCGCTGAGGACGATTATTTCATTCCTGCCGTCGCCGTCGATATCGGCTATGGCCGCTTCATCGCCCTCGGAGAGCGAGGCGTACTCTTCGCGCTCTTCCAGGCTGCCGGCATCGGCCTGCCTGTACACGAGGAGTTGCGCCGCGGCGCCGTCGAGCACGACGATGTCGTTTTTGCCGTCGCCGTCGATATCCCCCACGGCCATGCTCTTCGAGCCCGCGTTATCGAACGGGAACGCGTGCATAGAGCCGAAGTGGAAATCCTCTATGGCCCTGGTCGCCTGCTTTACCTCCCCGGAGGTCATGAACCTGAAAGTGCGCACGCCGGGCAGGCGCTCCAGAAAGGCGATCATCTCGTCCCGGCCGTCGCCGTCGATATCGGCGAACCTGTGTCCGCAGACCCCTTCGATGGTTTGTGTGTATTCGACGTCGAAGCCGCCGCCTTTTTCCTGCAAACGCACGGTTACCTCCTGCGGCCGGTCCGCGTCAAACAGCGCCAGGTCCGGTAGCCCGTCTCCGTTGAAGTCGGCCAGATGGAAACGGGTCCTGCCGGATATGTTCTGATACGTGGCGTGTTCCTTGAGCGTGCCTTTCGGGGTCGGCTTGATGACGATGATAAACTTTGTGTTTACCGCTATCACCTCTTCGGCGCCGTCGCCGTCAATGTCCGCAACCTGCATGGACCGTACCTTGCCGGAACGGGCGGGCAGTTCCACCCTGGTGTCATCGGCGAACTTGCGGTCTTGCTCCTGGTAACGGACGACGATGTCGTTCTCGTCGTCTGTAAAGATCATGTCCAGTTTGCCGTCGGAGTTGATGTCGCTGAAGTCGAAGGCGCGCATTCGAGCGGTCTTGAATTCGACACGGTCGTATTCCTTCGTGACATACTCCGGCTCCAAATCTTTTTCCTCGTCTTTTTCCCCCTCGGTTTCTTTCTCCTGCTTTTTCTCGCCGGCGGGTCTTTTCCCGAAAAAGATTACAAACTGGTCGTTCTGCGGGTCGGAGATGAAGAAGTCGACAAAACCGTCGCCGTCGAAATCGGCGGTCTTGAGACCGGCCATCGGCAGGGCTCTTCTTCTGTAATCCCGGTAGTAGTAATCGTAAGGTTCTTTCTCTTCTTTTTCGTCTTTCGGCACGAGGTCGAGGATTCGCGCCCGTAGAAAGCCGTAGGTTTCGGAAGCGGTCTTGTACTTCTTCTCAGCGGGGGGGGCCTCGCCGGTCTCCGCCGAGGCCAGGGCCCCGCGCGGCGCGGTCACGCCGAGCCATAGCATGGCAGCCGCCGGGAGGAACAGCAATCTTGCCGGCCATCCTGCGGGAATCTTCATCGCCAAGCCTCCTTTAC
Organism: Planctomycetota bacterium; assembly: GCA_003644325.1. Classification (GTDB taxonomy): domain Bacteria; phylum Planctomycetota; class B129-G9; order B129-G9; family B129-G9; genus B129-G9. The sequence continues at coordinate 937 of QNCA01000090.1, read as the reverse complement.
AGGACTGTGTCGCTGTGCAACGCGGTAACGGTTACCGGTTATTTCCGGACATCACAACAGTTCACGGGAAGGGTCACGGCGAAACGTGCTGGACACCCTCCCACCACCGGCCGTCGGACGAGACTACGATGTCGGTGACGTTTTCCACGTGACCGTATCCCCTCTGCTCGGTTTCGTCGAGCACCCGGCGTGAACGCACGGTGAACGCGGGAATGTCGAGCGCGTCACCGTTTATCGACACGGCGAGAGGAGAGATTTCGATAACGGATTTCCCATAGCAAACGCTTCCTTCGCCGCAAAGAACTACAAGCCCTTCATCCTGCATCCGGCGCATCCGCAGGCCCGCCACGTGGATTGAATACTCGGAGCCTTCAGGCGTAATCTCCGTGGCGTCGGGAGGCGGCATGGGGTCGGAGTCCCTCCGCTTATACGGGACTTCCTTGAAATAGATGGTGAGTGAGGGCCCGCGATGCCACAGGTCCGCGGCGTCTTCATAGCACATGCCCCGTTTGACAATGCGGCCAAAGGTATCTTCCGGCACGACTACGGCATAGAGTTTAACCGTCTTCAGGCCTTCGGGCGGATCGGGCAGGCGCTTGTTGAACGGGAACCCCGCGCATGACGGGCAGACCATGCATGCGACCAAGACGGTTGCAAGAACTTTTGCGGTGCGCATGATATGTACTCCTTATCCGGTATCAGGAATAGTGCTTTGCGCAATACTTCACCAAAAAAGCGCGCATTTCGCAAGCAAAAGTCGGCGAGCGCGAACAGATGGTATGCGCGGGGAGCGTGTAAGAATCCCGGGCGCTGCCGGCACGGTGACAGTCACCATCTACGAGCCGGCCCCCTTGATAAATCAGGGGGTCTGCGCTCCGCCCGTTCCGGGCCCTCGCCCTGAGGACCCGTCAGGGTCCGAATGGGTAATGGTGACAGT